>DASXLU010000137.1:0-9429 GCA_036496065.1 Candidatus Acidiferrum sp. | reverse complement strand
GGCTTCGTGCCGATCTCGTTGGCACAGAACACTGCCCGACTTGCGGCGAATCCCTTCGGCACGTTCCGCCGCCACTCATGCCACGACTGCGTTTTCGTCCGAGGCAGCAAGCTTCACGTCCATCGCCCCGGCCCCGTTAAGCAATCTGCCGTCGCTGTGAGGGTTTGTCCCGGTAGGACCGCCTTCCTGCTTGCCCTGACGAGGGAAGGGAGGCGGGCCCGTATTCCAACCGCGACCACCATGTTGAGTTTCAAGCAGTAGAACCCTGCTAGCCGTCAGTGTGCGTGTCGTCGACTGACAAATCTCTCGTTAATGTAGCTCCCAGCTACTGGCCTTTTCGGGCTCAATCGACACAGTGCGCTAACTGGACTGCTAACCGACGATTCAACAGACCTTCACGTTCTATTCTTTGTCTTGGTATCTACTCTGCTGGCCAATCATTGACCGCGCCAATTGCATTGGTGACGTCCCAAAAGGAGCCTACCTGATGCATATGCGTAAAGTTTCCTGGCTGGGTTGTATGGTGGTGGCAACCATCGCAGCTCTGTCGCCTATCCGTGCTTTTCCCCAAGATGATTCGCTGAGCGGTATCGCCAAGGTGCAGCACATCATCGTTCTCATGCAGGAGAACCATTCCTTCGATAATTACTTCGGTGCGCTGCCCTACGCTCCCCATAGCCCGTATCATCCCGGTATCTTTGGGTGCGGTCCGGAAGATCACAACTGCGTCGACGGTCTGAGTTGTTTGGTGGACGCTTCGGGTGAACCCCACTGCTTCAACGCCAATCTCGATTCCAGTGGGCACCTGGTCTTCGCGTTTCACGATCCTCGCCGCTGTGCGGTGCCAGACCTCAACCATTCCTGGTTCCCTACGCATCAGGAAGCAAACTTTCAGCATCCGCAACTGACGCTCTTCGATACCAAAAGCGATGGCTTTGTTCGCGTGAATCAGGCGACCGAGCAACCCAACAACCTTGATGACACCATGGGCTTCTATACCCAGAACGATATTCCCTTCTACTACAATCTTGCCGAGAATTTCGCCATCAGCGACCGCTACTTCTCTTCCGTGCTTGGGCCAACATTTCCCAACCGTTCTTATTTCATGGCCGCGACTTCCTTTGGCCATCTCACCACCAGTGACACTTTCCCGCCTCCCGGCGGCTACAAGCCAATCACCGGCACTATTTTTGACCTGCTCGAGAAGAACGGCGTCACTTGGAACGACTATTTTCAAGACGCTCCGCAGGGGGGCAGCTTCCGCCCGTTCGGAGCCACTGGCGTGGATCCGCACTTCCTCCCGTTGCCGGTATTTCTGGCTCAGGTTGCCGGCGCTCCTGGCGTGCCTCCTCTGGCGCAAGTTGCATTCGTCGATCCGGACTTCGGGTTGACCGGCTTGCCTGCGGAAAATGACGAGCACCCGCCCACAGACATTCAGCGCGGTCAGGCCTACGTTTCCAAGGTCATCAGCGCAATTCGCAATGGCCCGTACTGGCAAAACTCCGTCATCTTCATCACCTACGACGAGCACGGAGGGTTCTACGACCATGTTGCGCCACCTGCAGCCCGGCAAGGTTTTCACCGCACTCCAGACGGCATTTCTCCCGGACAATGCGCGGATCTTTCCAATCCCCCCGCGAGTCAAGCCCCGGGCGCCGGCGCGGAATGCAGCGCGAACCCACTAAGCACCACGGACACCAGCGTCAAAGACGCTGAGTTGCTTTGCCCGGAACTCGCAGAAAATCCCACGGGACCTTATCCATTCCGCTGCCCCAGCTTCGATCAGTACGGCTTCCGCGTACCGCTACTGGCGATTTCACCCTTTTCGAAACGTCACTACGTTTCGCACAGCGTGGGCGATCACACCTCGCTGCTAGCTTTCATTGAGCAGCGCTTCCTGAGCACTGGGGATGGTGAACATCAGTTCCTGACTGAACGCGATAAACATGCCAACACGCTTGAAGACCTGTTCGATTTCAAGAAGGTCCCGTCCTTGAACACTTCCGTTGGCCAACCCTCCGCCCCTCCTGCCGTGGATTGCACGCCAGCGGGTGGAGCGCAGACGACCGACTAGCTTCAAAGCATGACGTAGAAAGAAAGAGGACCATGGCGAGTTGCGCATGGTCCTCTTTTAATTTCAGACAAATGATTTCCAGTATTTTAAATATCGACCAGCCCGCGTTCCAGCATTTCCTCGTCGCTGAGCCACAAATCCGGAATGTTCGCGGAGCCCAGGCGCAAAATATCTTCCAGCGCTCCCCGCACTTCCCGCAACTCGAAGTCGACGCCGACCCTTTCCAGCAGATCGATCAAGGCTTGTGCTCCTTCCGCGAGCATAGCTTTGGGGCGCACGCCGGTGCGATCCAGGCGATGGTACGTGACGATGTAGAACGCATTCAGCGCGGCACCGTGCCGGACGATATGCAGGAAGCCTCGTGTCTTCGGCGGGCTTGGTGCTGTTGTTACGGCGACTGCGGTTCCGGAGAGTGCGCTCATCGTGGCGTCTCCTCCTCGTCCCGCATCAACTGCACCCGCTCGTGCTCCCACAATTTTCGCACTTGTAGCAGGCTCCGTTGGGCACCATCAGCATGCCGCATTCGGAGCAGGTTGGTGCGCCTTCGTGGGAATCGCGTGGCGACTTGCTGGCTGCTTCGCTGATGTATGGCGCTGCTACCGGGGCGGCTACCGCAACGCCACTTGCCACTCCCGCAGTCCCTGTAAGCGCCACCTTATCGGCAACCGTGACTCCATTCAGCTTCAGGTAGTCCGGCGAAATAAATTTTCCGCCGAGCCACCGTGCAATGTAGTCCAGCACCGACGTCGCGAAGCGAATATTCGGATTCGCGGAAATGCCACTCGGTTCGAAGCGCGTGTTCACCAGCTTGTCGACGAACACCTTGAGCGGCACGCCGTACTGCAGGCCGAGCGAAATGGTCAGCGCCAAGCCGTCCATCACGCCCGACAGGGTCGAGCCTTCCTTGGACATCTTGATGAAGATCTCCCCAGGACGCCCATCCTCGTACATGCCCACCGTGATGTAGCCTTCATGTCCGCCCACGCTGAACTTGTGCGTGACCGACGTGCGCTCCACGGGCATTTTTTCCCGCTGCTGTCTCGCGAACAGTTCGCGCTGTTCCGGCTCAACAGCCGCTACCGCAGCCACGGCTTTCTTCTCGTCCTTCTTGCCCGCAGCGCTAAGCGGCTGCGAACGTTTCGAATTGTCTCGGTAGATGGCCACGGCCTTCAGCCCCAGCTTCCAGGACTCGATATACGCGTCCATAATGTCTTCGATGCTGGATTCTTCCGGCATGTTGATGGTCTTGCTGATCGCTCCCGAAAGGAACGGTTGCGCTGCCGCCATCATGCGCACGTGGCCCGTCCAGGCAATCGATCGCCCGCCACCGGCCGGTGCCAGCGAGCAGTCGAATACCGGCACATGCTCGTTCTTCAGATAAGGAGCGCTGTCAATCTTGCCGTTCTTGTCGATGTAGCTGACGATCTCGCTCATCTGCTCCGGCGTATACCCAAGCTTGATCAGCGCTTGTGGCACGGTGTTGTTGACAATCTTGATCAGGCCGCCGCCCACAAGTTTCTTGTGCTTCACGAGCGCGAGGTCCGGCTCAATACCGGTCGTGTCGCAGTCCATCATGAAACCAATCGTACCTGTTGGTGCCAGCACGGTTACCTGCGAATTCTTGTAGCCATACCGCTCGCCCAATTGCAGCGCCTCGTCCCAAGCGGTCTGGGCTCCCTTGTACAGTTCGGGCTGCACCCGCTCTGGCCGGATGCCACGCATGGCGTTGCGATGCATGCGGATCACATCGAGCATCGGCTCGCGGTTCACGTCGTAACCCGGGAATGGGCCCATTCTTTCGGCCACGCGCGCGGACTGCGCATAAGCCTCGCCGCACATCAGCGCGGTGACGGCTCCAGCCACGTCGCGACCTTCGTCGGAGTCGTACGGCAGCGCCATGGACATCAGCAGCGCGCCCAAATTGGCGTAGCCCAAGCCCAGCGGGCGGAAATTGTGCGAGTTTTCCGCAATCCTCGGCGTGGGATAGCTGGCGTTATCAACCAGGATTTCCTGCGCCGTGATCGTCACATCCACCGCGCTCTTGAACGCTTCCACGTCGAACTGGCCGTTCGGTCCCAGATACTTCATCAGGTTGAGCGACGCCAAATTGCAAGCCGTGTCGTCCAGGAACATGTATTCGCTGCAAGGATTGCTGGCGTTGATACGCGCCGTGTTCTTGCAAGTGTGCCAGCGATTCACGGTCGTATCGTATTGCATGCCGGGATCGCCGCAATGCCATGTGGAATCGGCTACCTTCAGCAGCAAATCGCGCGCGCCCATTTTCTCGTTGGGCTGGCCGTCGGTGACGTTCTTGGTCCACCAATCCTTGTTTTCTTCCACGGCGCGCATGAAATCGTCGGTCACACGCACGGAATGGTTGGCATTCTGGAAGAAAATCGAGCTATAAGCTTCGCCGTCGATCGCCGAATCGTATCCCTGCTGGATCAGAACGTGCGCCTTCTTCTCTTCCTTCACCTTGCATTCGATAAATTCCACGATATCCGGATGGTCGATATTCAGAATGACCATCTTCGCGGCACGCCGGGTCTTCCCGCCGCTCTTGATCACGCCCGCAAAGGCATCGAAGCCCTTCATGAAGCTGACCGGACCCGAAGCGATGCCGCCGCCCGAAAGCGTTTCCTTGCTTCCGCGCAGGGCCGAAAAATTCGTGCCCGTACCGGATCCCCACTTGAACAGCATGCCCTCGGTCCGGGTCAGGCCCATGATCGATTCCATGTTGTCCTGCACCGAATTGATGAAGCAGGCTGAGCACTGCGGCTTCGGCTGCACGCCGACGTTGAACCACACCGGCGAGTTGAAGCTCATTTTCTGCTCGACCAGCAGGTGCGTCAGTTCATCCTTAAATGCATCGCGCGAACTGGTATCCGCAAAGTAGCAGCCTTCTTCGCCCCAGCGGACAATCGTGTTCACGACGCGGGCAATCAGTTGCCGTACGGACGTTTCGCGCTCCGGCGAGCCCGGCTTGCCGTGAAAATACTTGCTGGTCACAATGTTCGTCGCAGTCTGCGACCAGCTTTTCGGCACTTCCACATTTTCCTGCTTGAAAATCGTTACGCCCTTCTCGTTTCCAATCTGGGCTGTGCGCTTTTCCCATTCGACGCGATCGAATGGCGACATTTTGCCGTCGGTAAAGTAGCGTTCGAACACTAATCCGCGCGATTCGTTCACGCCGCTGCCGGCGTCCGCCGCTTCCACTCTCTTGCCATGCAATGCAGACTTCACCGTTGCCATCCTAATCCTCCCGCTTGGGGCTCCCGGTCCAAGGGGGAACCCTTCTATTTTACTACCTTGCCTGGGCAAGGGCACTGGGGAGACACTTTCGCGCCGCCCTCAGCTCGATTCGGATGTCGTGGAAGCCGCCCGCCGGAAAAAACGACCGCAAAATGCGCATGCTCAGCCTGTGCCTGTGAAATGCACATGGCCAAACAACCGTCTCCGCGTCCTTCAAACAAATGCGCGGAGCCTTCACTTCGCGCTCGTTTTTTTCGGTGATACCGGGCTGGTTCGTGGGCTATTGTCGGACCATACAGCTTCCCCGACTCTGGTCCGCCTGGCGCTTCCACGTCCCCCGAATCTGGATTCGAAGTATCGAACCACGTACGAATCCTGTCAAGAGAAAATCGCAAAATCTAGCTAGAATTTTTCGTAAGCACCTATATCTTGTGGTGCCGTTTCGGGAAGCACTGCAGCTTTTTTCTTAAATTTTCGCGGCACACCTCTTCTAAACTCTTTGCATCCAACTTTGTATGCGGCGATTTTATTTTTTCCTCGTTTTCCTTTTTTTCCTCACCCCGCATCTCGCCGTGCGTGCGCAAGAGGCCGCACCGAAGTCTTCGATTTCGTCAAATTACGGACAAAAGATTGTTGTGCCGGGAATTCATAACGCCGGAAAAGTTTCTGACAATGTTTTTCGCGGCGCGCAACCGAATCTCTCCAGTTTTTCTCTGCTCAAACAACTCGGCGTCACTACCATCGTGAATTTACGTAGTGAATCCGCCGCCAAAGTCGATAAGGAACGTCGCGAAGCACAAGCCCTTGGCTTGCGTTACGTTTATATTCCGGTCGGCGGCTTTTCCAATCCCACCAACGAGCAACTGGCCAGTTTTTTCACGCTGCTGCGCGAAACTCCGGCGCCGACAATTTTTGTGCATTGTGAGTTTGGCCGCGATCGCACGGGCGTGTTCATCGCGTCGTATCGCATCGCTTTTCAGAATTGGACGGCCGACCAGGCGCTTTCCGAAATGCTCGCTTTTGGTTTCCATCGCAACTTCCATCCGGGAATGACCACCTTCATTCGCGATTTGCCTTCGCGTGTGCACTCTGACCCGCTATTGAAGTCTGCTCTCGGAGCGCCCGGGTTGCAGCTTTCCAACAAATAGCGCAACTTCTACCTCGACTCCGTACGCTACATGCCTTAAGCCCCCCTTATGTCCAGTACCTTCGTACCGTCGCAACATGACCGCCGCCCCATAGGCCGTTACAGTCACCCTCCCTAATATTGCCGGTAGCATGTCAGTCCCGGCGGACTGATCCGCGGGAGAGTGCTTGTGCAAGTCGGGCGCTACCAGGTTCTCGAAACACTCGGTACCGGTGCAACCAGCCGTGTAGTGCGCGGTCACGATCCGCTTATCGATCGCGCTGTGGCCATCAAGCTTTTTTCTCCGGAGCTCGCTCGCGGCGAAGCTCGCAATCGCTTCTTTCGCGAAGCCCGCGTAGTCGGCAAACTCGCTCATCCCTTCATCATCACGCTGCACGACATGGGCATAGAAGAGTCCACGCTAACCCCGTATCTCGTGATGGAACTGGTCGAGGGTCAATCTCTCGAAAAGCTGCTCAGCAAAGGCAGCATCCCGGTCGCGGGTGCCTGCGCTTGGGCTGGTCAAGTTGCGCTTGGACTGGAAGTTGCACACCGTCGCGGCGTAATTCACGGTGACGTGAAGCCCGCCAATGTGCTGATCACGCAAGAAGGGCGTCCAAAGCTCACAGACTTCGGCATGGCCCGCTTGGCCAGCCACGAGAAGTGCGATACGCCACTGCTTGGCACCCCAGCTTATTGGAGTCCCGAACAAATTTTCGGCCGTGCACAGGATGCGCGCTCGGATATTTTTTCTCTCGGCGTGGTTCTCTACGAAATGATCACCGGCATCTCGCCATTTGCCGGAGATTCGATTAACGCGGTCTGCAACAATATTCTCTCTTCGACCCCGCGCCCCGTTTCCCACTTAAATTCGTCGATCCCAACACCGCTTAGCGACCTCTTGGCAGCTTGCTTGGTAAAAGATCCCGAGAATCGTATCGCTTCCGCGGAGACGCTTGCGCAGCAGCTTTTCCCGTTCGCCCGGCAGAAGCCCGTCGCACACACTGCTTCCGTTCCTGCTCCGACGCTGCGCAACCGCGCCACCCGCCTCCTTCGCTCCGCCTAACTTCAATCGAAGCCCTAAAGGAACGTGTAACGCCACCCGCCGCGCCTGAGCATATCCTTCTCCGGAATATAACCAACCGCGCTCTTCAAGCACCCTACGTCTCAAGAGGGAGGGAAGAATGCGCACTATGTTCGGTCTGATGCTGGCTGTCGCATTGGCCTTTGTGTCCTCGCACGACGGCAGTTCAGGTTCACAACAGAAACCTACGCAAACCAATCGGAGCCAAAACATGACAGAAGCACCACTCTTCAAGCTGTCCAATCCAGACACCTTGGCCAAACCAACGGCTGCGGGTTACTCCCAGTTGGCGGAAGTTCTCGATGGCAGAATCGTGTACATCTCGGGACAAGTCGCCCTCGATCGCTCCGGTAATCTGGTCGGCCAAGATGATTTTCGCGCACAGGTGCAACAAATTTTCGAGAACTTGAAAGCGGCAGTCGAGGCGGCGGGTGGGAACACCCACAACATTATCAAGCTGAACTATTTTTGCGCCGAACCCGTTGACCCTTCGCAATTGCCCGTCGTCCGCGAAATCCGCGACAAATATGTGAACACCTCGAATCCGCCCGCCAGTACGTTCGTAGTAGTCAAGAGACTCGTAAGGCCGGAATGGCTGATGGAAATCGAAGCCGTCGCGGTAGTGAAAAAATAGTTTATTCGTAGCGAAGTGCGTCGACTGGATCGAGCTTCGCCGCTTTCATTGCCGGCCACACGCCAAAAACCAGCCCGATCGCCACGCTGACACCAATTCCCGTCGCCGCCGCCCACACCGGCACGACGCCAGGCCATTTCAGCGTCAAGCGCACCAGCAGCACCAAGCCATTCACCAGCAGCAGAGCGATTACTCCGCCCATCCCGGTCAGGGTCATGGCTTCCAGTAAGAATTGCCAGGTTATGTCGCGACTTTTCGCGCCAATAGCTTTGCGGACGCCAATCTCACGCGTGCGCTCGGTCACGCTGACTAACATGATGTTCATCACGCCGATCCCGCCTACCAGCAAGCCGATAGAACTGAGAACCACGGTAGCGAGCGCCACTTTGCCAACGATATTGTGGAATTCTTCGACCTGTTGCTCCGCAGTATTGATGGAAAAATTGTCTTTGCCTCCCATCGGAACATTTCGACGCCGCTCCAGCACTTCGCGGATCTGGTCCACTGCCTGATCCAAGATCTTCGGATAAGCCTGCGCGCGCATATTGATTTCATCGGCGCTCGGGTAAGTCTTCTTGAATGTGCTGTAGGGTATGAGCACGCGACGATCTTCGTCGCCCATCCCGAACCCACCCTTGGGTTTCTCTACGACGCCAACGACCTGAAACTCCGACCCGTCAATCATTACGTCCTTGCCGATGGGATGACCTTCGGGAAACAGCACCGGCGCGACGTTTTCACCCAGCATCACGACCTTTTCCTTGTGCAGATCGTCACCTTCGCTGATGAACCGCCCTTCCAGCGTTGCCGCGTTCGCATAGACTTCGCCGAAGTTGGGCTGCACTCCACGAAAATCGATCGCCGTGACTTCGCCAGACTTGGTGCGCACAGCGTGTTGATGATCCCAATTGGTCTGGAGAAACACGGTCACCTGCTTGACGGCCGGGCACTTTTCTTGAATCGCAATCGCATCATCCATGGTCAGTGGCTTGCGCTGAATCTCTTCCAGCGGCGGAGGCCCGCCCTTACGGCCTTGGTCCCATTTCGTAATGAAAGCGGTATCCGCGCCGAATTGCTTGATGTTTTCTTGGATCTTTTCGTCCAGGCCCGTGATTAAAGCGGCCACCAGCATAATTACGCTGACGCCCAGCACTACACCGAAAACGGTGAGCGCGCTGCGAAGCTTGTGACTCCGTAGGGTGTCGAGTGCTTGCTTCAGATTTTCGCCGTGAGCCTGGGCCATATCGATTCCTCGTTAT
>DASXLU010000136.1:0-7406 GCA_036496065.1 Candidatus Acidiferrum sp. | reverse complement strand
TCCAGTGGTCCTTCATTCAGACCGTGCTCACATCCGTCGCGGACATCGCTATTGTTCCGATGCAAGATGTATTAGGGTTAGGCTCAGAAGCGCGCATGAACCTGCCGGGCCGCGCAAAAGGGAACTGGGATTGGCGCTTGCGGCGGAAACAGATACGCCACCAGCAAACTCTGCGTCTGCGCGAACTCACCGAAGTTTCGGGCCGTTAACTCCGTCCTGCGCTGAATGCAGCAAAATCCGCCATCCGGCTATTGCTAGCGTTTGCAGATGAATGTCAGCCCGTTCTCCACTGAATCCTGTATAGCGAGTCCGCACTCACCGCTTCACACTATTTCCATGTATTTACCGTCGCACGATGAAGAAAGACGCGAACGAATCCGGCAGCGTGCGCACGACATTTTTCTCAAGCGATCGGGGGACGAAGGCAATCACGTCTCCGATTGGCTTCAGGCCGAAGACGAGGTTCACGAAGAGGACGCACGCCAACATGTGGGCCCAGCGCGGAGTCCTGACCGCAGCAAATGGGGGCACATAACCCATCCGACCGGCCACGACGTAGAGAATCCTACGTAGCTCCAGCTCGAGAGCCGGGAAGTCCATTATCAATTTAAACTGGAAGTTAAGGAAGTTAAGACGGCCGGTTCGATTGGGCGCGAATCAAGCGCACTAACTGCTCCGGCTTAACGGGTTTCGCCAGAATATCGAACGTATGCCCTTGCTCCCGCGCCTTTTCCAATAAATCCAGAGTCGCTGCTTGTCCCGAAAATAGAATAATTCTGCAACTTGGGAACATTTCACGAATCCGAATGCCGATCTCAATTCCGTTCAGTCCCGGCAAGATCACGTCACTTAGCACAATGTCCGGACGCCAGTCCCGCGCGAGTTCGATGGCCGAAGTTCCCGTCGAAACACCGGCCGCCTCGAACCCTTCGTCCTTCAATATCTCAACTACTGTTTCCGCGATAAGCGCTTCATCATCGACTACGATGATGCGAGCCTTTTTGCCTTCTTCGACCTGATTTTCCTTGCTGAAAACAGGATTCGGTTGACCCGGAACAGGCGTGGGCTCTCCAAATAAGGGGAATGCCGGAATGCTCGAGGACTGGCAGCTAGCAACCATGAGATTCTCCCTTGTGCCTCGCCTCGCGGAGGCTAGATTTTGGTCGTTTCACCGTGCTGCGGCAAGAACACTGAAAATGCCGTCCAGGTTCTTCCGGGTTCAGCACTACTGCGAAGTCTCAATTGCCCGTGATGCTTCTCCACCAGTTGTAAAGTTAGCCACAGTCCTAGCCCCGTACCAGTGTCCTTCTTCGTCGTGTAAAACGGCTCGAATATTTTCTTTTGATCTGCGAGAGGAATGCCCGTTCCATTATCCATGAACGTAATCCGGACACCCGCATGCCCCGATCCATTGTTGCCCGCAATCTTTGATGCCCGGATCCTCAGCTTTCCATTTTCTGCGAGCGCCTCAATCGCATTGGAAATTAAGTTGGCGAAAACCTGCCGGATTTCCCCTGAATATCCTAGTGTCTTGATCTCTCCTCCGTACTCAGACCGCACGGTAATTTTCTTGAACCGAATTTTCCTAGCATACAGAGTCAACACTTCTTCCAAGACACGAGAAATGTCGACTTCGTGGGGCGCATCCGTATCTCTATAGAATCCCAAAGTATTTTTGGTGATTTGCGCAATCCGATCGAGTTCCTGATCCGCTAATTCCAGATATTTTTGAGCATTGGCAGGCTGCTTCCGTGCCAGGTACACCAGGTTGGTTACCGCTTCTAGTGGATTGTTAATTTCGTGCGCGATGCTTGCCGCCAGTCGGCCTGTTGCCGCGAGCTTTTCCGTTCGGCGCAGGGCTTCCTCGGATCGTTGCTGATCGGTCATATCGGTGTTTGTGCCGAACCAGCGCACGACTTCGCCTTGCGCATTGCGTACCGGCAGCGCCAGCGTCAAAAATTGTCGGTACGTTCCGTCTTTTCCGCGTAACGGAAAAATCATGTCGAACGGTTTACCCGTTGCCAGCGATTCTCTCCATTTGATGAGAACTGCACCCAGCATTTCTGGATCGTGCACGGCCCGCCATCCCCAGCCGGCCATCTCTTCTGGCGAAGTTCCCGTGAACTCATACCAGCGGTGGTTGTACCAGAACAGCTCGCCACTTGGTTCTGCCATCCATGCAAGTTGCGGGATCGAATCGGCCAACGTCCGGAATTGCCGTTCACGATCCTGTAGCGCCCCATCCCGCTTTTCAATCTCCAGCAACATCTCGTTGAACGCGCGGATCAGCAGCGCCACCTCATCGTGGTCGCGAGTGATCGCGGCACGTACGCTGTAATCCTTGTCGCGTGATATATGCCGGGCCGTATTGGCCAGATTCACAATCGGCGCGGAAATTGCACGTTGCGCAAGCCGTGAAAGAGCCAGAGCCGCGATCAACGACATTCCCATAATTGCAAGCAGAATAATTCCATACCCTTTCAGTCGATCGTAGATCGCGCCGAGGTCCGATCGGATGTACACCACGCCAACCGGCTTGCCTTGAAACTGAATCGTCTGCAACAGCGCAAACTCACCGTGTTCAAACCAGTTCCGCGACTCCTCGCCAAGCTCGAATGCAGGCAGTGGAAGAGCTCGCGATGGCTTTTGATCTCTGGAATAACCCGCAAAGAAATGGCCCGCCACCGTATAAATCGCTGCGTATGTGATGTGTCGTGAAGCCCGGAGGGCCGCTAGCGTGCCTTCCACGGCCTTGGGGTCGTTGAAGATCAGCGGAGAAACGGAATTTGCTCCGATAATTTCTGCTTCCGTCATTCGATTGGCGATCAAATTCGTTCGGTAGGTAGTCAGCTCATAGCCAAAAAACACCACCGAGGCCAATAGCAGCGCCCCGGCGCTGACCAGCATGTTCATGGCCGTCAATTTTCTGGAAAGGGAATCCTTCAAACGAATCATGGTTTCACGTCGAGAAGCTCGCCACCACGCCCAAAGCGCCAAGGCCAGTACGCAAACGAATACTCTTCAAGCCAGGTCGCATCTAGGTTCTCCGTCGAAATTCAGATTACGGACCTAGCGTGGGAACTACCCAATTCCAACGAATTTCCCGCGCTAAAGGTCAGACCCCATCAATCTCAACCGCTTGCTCAGACCAACCGTCTCTCGAGCAAAGAGTTGACTGATTCCAGCAACTCTTCCGCTCGGAGGCTTCCCTTGACCAGCCACTTGTCCACAATCCCCGCGGCCTCTCCGGGAAGATCAGACATTCCCGACAGCACGATGATCGGCACGATCGGTTTCATTCGTTTCAATTCCGCCGCCACCGTCGTGCCTTTCATTCCAGACATCCAGTAGTCCAGAATTACCACGTCTACTTTTTCCGACCCGAACAGTTGAATGCCTTCTGCGCCCGATCGCGCCTCAATCACGCGATATCCCGCGGATTCCAGCAGCAATCGGCGAGGTAACAGCCCATTTGCTTCATCATCGATGCAAAGTATTGTCGCGGCTTCTGGAACCGGAGATTCCGCGATGGGATCGCTGTGAACATGGACGCTCTCCGGTTCGGGACCTGCCTCCGCGTTGTCCTCCTTCATGGGGAAGGCCGGATTTGGCGCCGGCAGCACCGAAATAATGCATGCCCCGACCTGGCCGGATTGCACTTCCAATCGACCGCCAAATTGCCGGATTCTTTCACGCAGCCCACGCAACCCCACCCCGGAACTCTGCCCAGAGGCGATATTTTCCCGAATTTCCCGTGAAATCCCTTTACCTTCGTCCGCCACCTCTACCCGAATGTCCTTTTCCAGACGTTCTACCTTCACCACCGCAGTCGCGCTTGCCGAATGGCGATGCACATTCGTCAAACATTCCTGCACAATACGAAATAGCGCCAAAGCCATTTCGCGCGGAAGCGCCTCCCCAAATCCCGCCGCCATCTCCATGCGCACGTTGATACTGCTACGTTCAGCAAAACCTTCCACGTACCACCGGAGTGCCGACTCCAGCCCAACCTCATCCAGCAGTGGCGGGTGCAGCAAATGAGACATTGTTCGGATTTCCTGTGAGGCTTGCTCAATCAGACTGATGTTTTCCTCTAAGGACTGGCCCGCTTCAGCGGACAAATTCGCTTTCTCTCGCGTCAGCTTCGTGAAGTTCATTTTTAGAGCCGCAAGCAGTTGGCCTACGCCATCATGTAATTCGCGGGCAATCCGCCTCCGCTCTTCATCTTGCGTTCTCAACAAGCGTTGAGACAGCTCTCGCAATTTCTCCGTCGCGTTTTCGAGTTCTTGTGTACGTTGCAGAATTCGCGCTTCCAACGTCTGCACCAGCAGGTGAAGTTGGCGTTCCGCTTCTTTTGTCTGCGTAATATCAATATTTATTTCGGAGATGGAATCCGACTTCGTTTCCGGGTCGTGTGTTAACGCCCATCGCGAAAGTACCGTAAGTCGCCGCCCACTCTTGTCCGAGTGAACCAACTCACCCTGCCACCTTCCTTCGCGCTGCAATTGCTCCAGTATCGACTCCAGCGGTTCAGGAAAATCCGTCTGCAGCAGTTCATACGGTATTCGCCCCAGCGCATCCTCTTTCGTCCAGCCGTACAAGTCCTCGGCCCCGCGATTCCAATACGTGATCCGATTGTGCGCGCCTCGCAACATCACCGCATTGAAACTGAAATCCAGCAGTCGAGCCTGCTTCGCCAACTCCGCGTCCTTTTGTTTACGATCCGTAATATCGACGATCGACGAGACCCAACCGTCGGCTGTCCCCACGGAGTTGAATGTCGGCGCATAGTTCACGGAAATCCATCGTTCGCGCAATCCCTTGAACGTCACTTGCTCCTGGTAAGAAACAGGGTTGCCTTCGAGGACCCGCTCGATGTGTCGCTGCAATTTTTCGAATCGCTCCTGGCCTAACACCTCTACAATCGAGTGGCCGATGATTTCTTCTATTGGCTTTCCTATCCATTCGGCATATCGCGGATTCACCCACAGAAACCGAAGGTCTCTACTGCATCGCGTAACCGCTACAGCCATGGTGTCCGTAACCACTTGAAACTGTGTCGTCGCGCGCTGCAGCGCAATCTCTGATTTCTTGCGGTTCTGAATATCCAGGTTGATTCCCGCCCAATACAAAATGTTTCCCTGGCCATCTCGGATGGGCCCGCCACGCGACAGGATATGACGCCATTCTCCATCTACGCCGCGAAAGCGATGTTCTCGTTCCCAGAATTTCCCTTCACGAACACACTCGTCCCACGTTGCTCTGGTTGCTTGGGCATCCTCCGGATGCAACGCATGCATCCAGTCCAATTGCGAAAACTCTTCCTGCGTTAAGCCAACGAGCTGCAGAAAAGAAGGACTGGCATACACATTGCGTCCCTTCGGATCGCAAATCCACACTCCGTAGTCGATCGCTTCCCCGATAGCGCGATAGATTCGCTCGCTGGCACGCAAAGCTTGTTCCGCCTGCCGGCGTTTGGTCTCGTCTCGAAAGCTGACCACCAACCCCGCAATCGATCCGTCGATTTCCATGGGCGAATAGCTGACCAGCACCGGCAAGAACGTTCCATCTTTGCGGATAAACATGTCTTCGTGGGCCGGGAGTTCTACGCCTTTTTCCAGTACTTGCATTCCCGGACACTCTTCCGCTGGAAACGGGCTTCCGTCCGGATGCTTGTAATGCGCGATGTCATGTATTCTCTTGCCCAACAATTCCGTGGCGCTCCAGCCAAGCATTTTCCCCGCTGAGGGATTCACGTAAGTGCCCAGGCCTTGCGCGTCCGTAATAACCAAGCCTTCGGCCATGCTCTTCATCGCTGAAATGAAACGTTCTTCACTCTCACGCAACGCTTTTTCTATCGTCGCGTGCTGCTTCACTGTCCCTTGGGTACCGGCATCCTCACGCGCCGGCGCCGCCGTGGCTTTGCTGCTTAATGGCTCCCGGTTGAGCTTTGCGACAGCGTCCAGCAGATCCGTGGAGACCGCGGACTTCGCCACGTACCCGCGTGCACCCGCCCGGAAGGCTTGGCGCACCATTTCCGGAGTATCGTGTTGGCTGACTACCAATATTTCTGTGTCAGGAAGGAGTCGCTTGATTTCTCGCGTAGCATCCAAACCGTTCAGGTTCGGCATGCTGATGTCCATCAACACCACGTTAGGTCGAAGAGCCTGTGCTTTCTCAATAGCATCGCGGCCGTCTACTGCTTCGCCGCATAAAACGATCGATGGGTCGGTGGCGAGCACAGAACAAACGCCCCGACGCACAAGTTCATGGTCGTCTACAACCAAAACCCGCATCATCTTGCCCTTCAGTCCTGACCCCTGTGCGCCGAGGCTTTTCCCTGAGCAGCCTTTGCTCTTCCCGGCATATTGCAGGCGTGTTCTAGCAACTTGTATTCAGCATCGCAAATATATGCGGCCACGGAGTACACCTCCATACATGGTTCTACCGATGCAGGTTGGCTTATTGGTTTGCCGTTGTGGTCTAAGCTATTGCGAAAAATGGAGATAGATTGCTTTGTTCTACGCTTCGGATGGCAATGGATCTGTCGTCAGAACCGAACCAACGCAGCGGATGTGATTGCATCGGCACGGCGACGAGGGATCAGTCTCCGCAGCGCAGGCGTCGCTGCAGAATTCCCCCTCTTCCTCCACTTTGCACTCGCAAGCAGGATGCCCGCAGTTGTATGCCATAAATCCTCCCGTCGTTACCGGTCGCAAAATCCAGCCTATCCTCCTATTCTAAAGTTCTGTCGCTGGGGAGAGGAGGCAGCCCAGGGCTTCCCGGCGCGGGCATCGGCGGCAACTCAGGGTCGGGTTCGGGACGCGGCGGCGCTGGCTGCTTGTCTGGTTGCGGCAAACGAGGTTCCGGCGGCTGTGGAACCGGAGTGTGGGGAAACGGCTCTTGATGAAGTCTCAGGATCGATTGACTGCTGAGGACATAGTTGTTCACGGTTCACCACCAACACGAATCATTTGTCACTCGCACCAGCCTGGCAATAGGGCAGTCCCCCTAAATCCTAAAAACGAGGGGTTCGTCGCGCCCGCACTCTGAAAATACTGTCCCGAAGAGACGGTTCCTAATTGCAAAAACCTTAGGAAGCTTCTTCCTTGGTCTCACCGCTCCAACCCCAGTCGATTGAGTAGCATACGTACATTGTTTTCCCGAACGAAGGCGTTGTTCCACCCGATATCTTGTCAAGCCCCGACCTGTCATGCTGTTAGCGTCAAAACTGAATTCCAGGGAGCCCTCGTCTTGCGCATAGCTCAAATTGCTCCACTCTATGAAAGTGTTCCGCCGAGACTCTATGGCGGCACCGAGCGAGTGGTTTCTCACCTCACAGAGCAGTTGGTAAAGCTTGGCCACGACGTCACACTGTTCGCCAGCGGCGACTCGCTCACATCCGC
>DASXLU010000135.1:0-18107 GCA_036496065.1 Candidatus Acidiferrum sp. | reverse complement strand
AACAGTCACTTCGAGATAGCGCGACTCAAATTCGTCCATGCTGCAATTCAGGACAATGCGACCGCGATTGATGAACATAAGGTCGGTGAGGACGTGCTGGACTTCCTCGACTTGATGGGTCGTGACCAGGATGGTGCGGCTGCGATCGAAGTAATCGTTCAGCAGCGAATCATAGAATTGCTTGCGATAGAGGATGTCGAGGCCGAGGGTGGGCTCGTCGAGCACTAACAATCGCGCGTCGATGGCCATCACCAACGCAAGATGCAGTTGCGTCACCATGCCCTTGGACAATTCCCGGACCTTGCTGTCGGATTTGATCGTGGTCTTGGCGAGAAACGCTTGCGCCTTGGCGCGATCGAACCGCGGATGCACGCCGGCTACATAGTCGACGGCCTGCGAAACGCGTATCCATCGCGGCAACACCGCAACGTCGGCGATGAAGCAGACATCACGCATGAGCTGATCGCGCTCGGTCCATGGATTGCGCCCGAGAACTCTCAGTTCCCCCTGATATTGCGTGAGGCCGAGCATTGCATTAAGCGCAGTGCTCTTCCCTGCTCCATTGGGGCCAATGAGACCAAGGATTCGGCCCTCTTCAACGCGGAGATCGATACCGTCGAGCGCGACGGTTTTGCCAAATGTCTTGCGGAGACCGCGAGCTTCTATGTATGCCATGGATTAGCGATCCTCCTCTTCCGGAGTCGACGACGGGGGTACAGCGGCGGCATCCAACAATTCTTGCGGCGTCAGGCCAAGGCGCCGGATATTTGCCGCGATGTTTGGCCATTCCTCGGCTAGAAATTTCTCGCGTTCACTTTGCAGCAGCAGATTGCGCGCGCCCGAATTGATGAACATGCCGCGGCCTCGCTTGCTCTCGACCAGGCCTTCGTCGACCAGTTGCTGATAGCCCTTCAGAACCGTGAGCGGATTAACGCGATATTCCGCAGCGACATTGCGCACGGACGGCAGCGGATCGCCCTCTTTGAGCATGCCGTCGAGAATCATGGCGACGACACGATCGCGAAGCTGGCGGTAAATCGGCTGACTATCATTCCACTCACGGTCCATCATCCTGTTATCCAGTTAATCCTCACGAGAGATGCTCCCGTCACTTGGTACGCGTCAGGTCCATGTGCGCGCGGACTGGCTTGTCTCCGGGCATCATATACGTCCAGTCTTCGGTGTGGTGGTTGGCATCAATCACGGTGAAGACCGCGTGGTGCATGTGACCATACTCCGTACCGCCAGCGAGATCGAGGAAGTCGAATTCCAGAGTCTTGCCATTGGGCGATAGTTTGCCGACCATGCGGGGGCGATTTCCTGCGTCACAATAATGCGTCAGTAGCAGGCGGTCGCTATCCAGATAAAACATGGTGACCGGGTGGTCATAACGAGTTGGATCGTCCGGATCCTTCGCTGCCTTCATTTCGTGCACCAGCGAGTTTCCGCGAGAGGTCACGCGTAACGACACTTGTACATCCGCCATGTCGCCCATGCCTTCCATCGGCGGGGTGGTGGTCACATGCCCTTCCCAAGTGCCGCCGAGAGTTTTCAACTTTTCGAAAGATTTTTGCGCGTCGGTCGGAGAATCCTTGGGATCCGACTGAGCGAAAGCTATCGAGGAAAGTAAAACCAGGGCGACCGCTGAGGGCATGAAACGAGGGTATTTCATTTTCATTCTCCTTAGATTTTCTGCGTTGGAACCGAGACCATTCGAACTGCTGAGCTGAGCTTCCGAATTGGGGCAACAAACGCTTGACATAGTGTTATACTTAACTACAACACTAAGTCAATTGCAAGCGACTTTTGTTATTTTCCGAGTTCATCTGTGCTATGCATATAAGCGTATTATTAACAGGCGCTTAGACGGAACACGGAAGCAGGGGTTGAGTTGCGGTTAGGCGGATGTAGCAGAGCAGGTCGAGCAGGGGGGAGCGGTATTAGACGATTTGGACGAGGTCCGGAGGGCAGTCGCGGAGCGTTTCGATCGAGATGGTGCGTTCGGACTGCAGCGCCGTGGGCGCAGGCAACATGCCGTAGGACCGGTTGCGGCCCTCGCGCTTTGAGAGATACAGAGCCTTGTCGGCAAGTTCGATGACGTTGTCGATGGAAAGCATGCCAACGTCTTCGGGCATCCACGGGAATGGCGCCCAACCAATCGAGCAAGTTTTGTGGACTTCTACGCCATTGCCGACTTCGAACGGCGTATCACGAATGGACTCGAGCACACGATTGCACAGTAAGCCAGCATGTTCGCGATCGGTAGTGCGGCAGACAAGTAGAAATTCTTCTCCGCCCCAGCGTACGAGATCATCGGAACGGCGCATTACCGATGCGATCCGCTTGGCGACTTCCTGGAGCAAGCGATCGCCAGCGGCGTGGCCCAGGTCGTCATTGACGCGTTTGAAGCGATCGATATCAACCAGCACAAAAATCAGTTCCTGACGCGGGCCAGGGATCGCAATCGGATCGGGCGTTTTCAGATGAGAACGCAGAGCCTGGGCGATATCCGTAGAAATAGTTTCGTAGAAGTAGCGACGGTTGCGCGTAGCAGTCAGCGGATCGGTAAGAGAAATTTCTTCCAGTTCCCTGTTCTTCTGAAGAAGCTCGGCGCTACGTTGCGCGACGGCCTGTTCGAGTTCAAGCCTGCGGCGATTCAAAGTGCGCGTGCGAAGAACCACAAATCCCCAGACACCCAAACCCAGAAGGACAGCTCCCGTAAAGCGCACCAAGCTGGATTGCCAAAAGCTGGGCAGTACCTGGAAGCGAAACGAAGTGCGCGTGGATAACAATTTGGAAACGGGCTGTTGGCACTGCACCCAGAATTCATAATCGCCGGGAGGCAAGCCGCCGTAGTGCACTTCGCGCAAATTGGTTTCGGTCGGTTCCTTTTCCAAATCGCTAAGTTGATATTTGCAGGATACGCGCTCGGGGTTGTCGAAAATCATCGGTGTGAATTGCACCGTGAGCGTGTTGCCAACGGAGCGAATTTTGGGCACGCCAACAAATCGCCGCTCGGTGCCGCCGATGCTGACAGAGGTAAGGGCTACGTGCGGACGAGTTTCCTGGTGCGGACGAGCGCCCGGTTGATAGCGAGCCAGCCCGCGAGACGTGGCGATGACGAAGCTGCCGTCGTCTTCCTCGCGGAGTCCCCACGGGCTCGTGTCGTCCAAAAGCAGGCCGTCGGCGTGAGTAAAACGCTGCAGCGTTCCGTTGGGCGAGAGAACAGCGATGCCATCGGTGCCGTCAAACCAGACGCGGCCCTTGGAATCGTGGCCAATGATGTCCCAATCCCAATCATGATTCTCGAAAGTGGCAACGCCTTTAGCGTCCAGCCGGATGTGAGAGACGCTGACGACATCATTGTAGGCGATCCAGATATCGTCGTTGCTGAGTGCGGCGATGCTGGTTACGGCTTGGCCCTGCAGTCCATCTTGAGCGGTGAATTTGCGCCAGGCGCTGCCGTTAAAGCGATAGAGGACGCCCGGCCCTGTACCCCAAAGAACACCAGAGGGCGAAAAGGAAATGTATTCGATGTCGCTGCCCTCGGCGATAGGCACGGGAACATCGATGGGCGCAGGCACAGGACTATGAAAATCAAAGCGAACGAGCCGGGCGCGGGTAGTGGCCCAAATGTCGCCTTGCGGCGATGCCTCGAGGGTGATGAAGGAACGTCCATTGAACGTGGGACAAACGGATAGCGAAAAATTATTGGGATCGATGCGAACGATGGAACCAGTAGCCGTGAGCACCCAGACAGAGCCGTCACCGGCAAGTTGAATTTGGCGGACTTCCGAGCGGGAAGGCCCGCCCAGAGAATTGATGACTTTCCAGGTGTTGAGGCGCGGATCCCAAACGCCGATGCCGTGAACGGTAGTGACCCACAGGCGCCCCAGACGATCACGCACAGTGGACCAAGCGGAATTATCTGGGAGACCTTCGGCAGTGGTCCAAGCGGACCATTCGTGAATGCCGGGCAAGCGTTCAAGGCCCGTGCCGGAGCCGGCGACCCACAGAGTTTCTTCCCGATCCTCAACAGCGCCTTGAATATCGTTGCTGGAAAGACCTTCCTTATCGGTGAGGACGCGCCAGTGCCCGTTATCCTGCCAGTACAGTCCCGAAGAAGATGGAACCAGCAGCGAGCCGTGTTGGTCGAGCGTCGGCTTCCCTTCTTCTTCGTTGGTGGTGCCGATAGAGGCTTGTTCAAAAGAGATTTTGTGCAGGACTGGATCGATTTGCGCGAGTTGCGTGGTGGTGCGGAGCCACAGAACCTTTTCGCCATCGAACACAAGCGCCACGACGCGCTCCGTTGGAATCTTGACGGCGGGGTCGACAAGCACGGCGCCGGAGAGAGCATCGATGTGTGCGAGGTGCGTCCCGAATGTAAACCAGATGGAGTCGTCGGGCCCGCGTACTATCGCCGCGGCCGTATCGGTGATGCCTTCCGCAGCGCCAAACATTTTTGTTTGAGAAGGATTCGCCGGATCGACACGAACGATGCCACGATTGAAGAGAAGAGCAAAGACGGTGCCGACACTATCCACCGCGAAAATCTGATTGCCGCTAGCGAGCGGCATGGCGCTGGCGGGGATGGGAAGGCGCTCGAACTGGCCGTTCTTGTAGTAAGCGATGCCGTGGCTTCCAGCGAACCACGGTGTGCCATCCGGCGCGATCAGAAGATCTTGCACGTAATGACCAATGATGGACTCGACTTCGACCATTTTCACGGCGCGCGCTCCATCGTAGCGATAGAGACCGGTCTGCGTGCCAATCCACAAGAAACCTTGGGCATCCTGGCCCATGCTTGTTACGGTGACCGCGCCCAAACCGAACTGCTCCTCGAGGCGCTGCACGGTGAAACGAGGATGGCTGGGGTAGCCGAGACGAACTTCTTCCGCCGACGCACCAGGCAAGAAAGCCCAGATGGCGCAGAGCAGAGCGGCAAGGCGAAGTTTTCGTCCCTCAGGCAAGAATCACCCTTTTCACGAAGTGGTCGGATACACGGGCAGATAGAGTTTCTTCGTGTCTTGAAATAAGGTTACGGGGATAAACGGTGGTCGTAAATCCAACCAAAGTACCGAGTTGTAGTACTTGCGACGAGTTATTACTTCGATACTGTCAGGCGCAATAAAATTGAGTTCGGTGGGCGAAGGGAAAGTACCCCCAATGCGGGTTAGCTGAGCTTAATCGCAACGGGGACGCCAGCCTGAGGGATGTTCGCATCCTTACCCAGGTTTTCGAGCAGCAATTTGCGGAATTTGGAGCGTTCTTCGAGGCTGATATCGACAATTTCGAAGGACATGTCTTGCGCACGATAGTCGCGCATCAGCGCGGTGGCTTGTACATTGCGCAAGCCGAGTTGCATCTTCAGATTTACCTGGGTACCCGGCGCCAGATGCATATTGGTGGTTGCCAATCCACCCGTCAAACTGGCCGTCTTGATTTCGAGGCGGCAATTCTGCTTCAGGTTGGTGCTTACCGCGGAGACGGATTTTTGCAGCCGAACCCGCGTATGGCGACGCTGCCGAACGAAGCGGGAATTCTTGGGTATGTCCAGAGGAGCAAGCTGCAGTTCTTCGCGCTCAATGCCGCTCTTTGGCTGAAAATCGCGAGACCACGCCGGATCCAGTTTCCCGAGCACCTGGAGCGCTGCGATGCGCAGTTCCTGCGGATGAACCCAACCAAACATTTTGCGCGCCTCAACGATGCGCTTGAGTGTGGGAGCCGCTTCCGAGGAATTCACACGCCCCAAAGCTTCGATAGCTTTGACGCGAAGATACGGAGCCGCGCCAGCGGGTAAATCGCCGTCCGCAATGGTGAGCAGGCGGCCCAACCCTTCACGATCGGCCGTAATTCCCACCTCATCGACGACCAGAGGCATGACCAACGGATCAACGTGATCGAGGAGCTCCAGAAGAATGCGGCAACGCCCGGGGGAACCACTGGCGGCGATCTGGCGGACGATGCGATCCTGCGAGGTGCGCGGAAAATCTTTCATGCGCGCGGGAAGAAAAACAGAAGCGGCTTGCGGATCGAGTTTGGCGAGCAGGCCGGCCATGTCGACGGCTTCCGCCACGGGTCCGCCGCGGAACGTGCTGCGAAGATACTGCAAGGATTGCTCACCCAAATCGTGAGCGAGGTTGGCGACGTTTTCCAGGTCGTCCCGGAGCTGGCAGCGGTTGAACCGTACAGCCAACTGCTCCATGGCAGTCTGCGGAAGCTGACGAAGCACGTCGGTCAGTCCGGCGGAAATCTGGCGCGCGCGTAGAGCTTCGTCGACAAATTCCGGAACGCGCTCTTCAATACCCATCTTCACGCGAAGGGTTTTGGCGACACCAGGGCGCTGCGATTCCACACCAGCGAGCAGGTCTAAGGCCTGTTCCATGGCGGGGAAACAGCGTTGCGTAGCCGCTTCCTGGCTCAGGCGAACGAATGCTGCGCTTACGAGCGCTTGCAGATCCTGATCCTGTTCGACGCTGAGGCGCAAGCCAACGTGGCGCAACGCCTCGGCAAGCAACTTGGGATCAGCTTGCGCATAGAGACCAGCCAGTTCGGAAAGCCCAGTGGCCGCGCGTTTGCGTGCGTCAGGTTCGTCGCTATCGGCACAGCGCGCGTAGTTCTGAAGAATGCTGATGGCTTCGGCGACATCGCCCTGCGCGATCAGTTCGCCAACGTAAGACTGCACGTTTTTGGGAGGAATGCACCAGGCTTCCTCCGAGAGCAGCACCTCGCGTTTGGCGCTTTCCGGCACCGACGCCCAGAATTGCCGGTCGAGAATTTCGCGATGCGATTCAACGAGAATGCCGGCATCGGCCAGCTTGTCTTCGTGCTGCCCCAGAATTTTGCGCAGGCCTTCGATTTCCTGGTTCATGCGGTCGAGCATCTGGCGGACCGCGTTGACTTGCACTTCGCCGCGTTCGAACTGGTCGAGAGCGAAGCGAATCGAAAGGTGCTCGGCCAGTTGCACGAGAACGTTCTGATCAAGTTTTTTGTGCCGTCCCTGCTCGGCGATGCTGGCGAGCGCGTTACGCAAGACGTCTTGCGATTGTGCGGGAAGTTGCGTGACTTGGTCCTGAAACTCGACAGCGGCCGCGGAAGGATTTTGGGCTGTCCCCATTTTCCCGAAGGTGGTAAGGGCCCGCAGAATGCGGTAAATCTCTTCGTCATCGGGTCCAGCCAAGCCAGTGCTTGGCCTCCCGGAGCCAGCCGCGCCGGGTGCTCCGAAATTACCCGAGTATGCGCCGACAAGGCTCGCCGGGCCCGCTCCGGAATATGCGGAGACCGGGCCGTGATTTGCACCGTTGCCGGAAGGCGGTGCAGTTTGTGCGCCGCTGGAATTCACAGCTACCAATCCTGGCCCACCGTATTGGCTCTCTGACGGCGAGACATTTGTAGCTAAGCTATTCGCGTTCGCATATCCGTTACCGATACCACCGCCGCTGCCACTGCCGTTGCCGTTGCCGCTACCGGATCCGTTCCCATTGCCATGCCCATTCGCATTTCCATTCCCAGTTCCGCCGGAACCGTTTTCGAACCCTCCTGCTGATTCGTGGCCCTCGCCGCCTGCCTGCGAGCCTTGCGCAGCGGCGATCAGCTCTAGCAATTTTTGCGGATCGTTCAGCATTTTTTTGAACTGATCCTGCTCGTCACCCAGTGAGGCAGCAGCAATTTGCGCGGCCATGCTTGCATCTTTCAGGCGAGAGTCGGTGGCCACGAAACAAATCTCATTCACGCGAATGCCGCGTGCACCGGCGATCGCTTGCTTCAATTGCTCGGCAAGTTCGGCAGGCTTGGCTTTTCCAGTGGGAAATGCGTGAACAAACTTGGCGAGTTCGCCCTCGGTGATTTCGTTGGTGAATTGAACGCTGGCGAGACCAGCGATAGACAGCAGTTGCGCAAATTGTTTTTCAGCAGGACTGCCATCGAGCGGCACGCCGTCCAGGAGAAGCTGTGTGCCCGTAGCTCCGAGAAGAAGTCCGCTGTCGGAGCCCTCGGGAATCGCGGTGCGAAGCTCGGACCATGCGGTGGCTAATTGCTCTGTAGTGCGCGTGTGGTCGTAGCCATAGAGACGCGCGAATTTCAGCAAAATGTTCAGGCTGCGTACGAAAGCTCTTCCGGCCGCTGTTTTTGGGTCCGTTTTCATCCTGGGATACACCCACTGCGTCGATAGCCGATCGGTCTAGTTCATTAGGACGTCTCTTACTAGTACCGTAGGGCGGGCGGCGGCTGTTCACAATGGTACAGAGGTCCCATGTGACGCGGTGGTCATCGCGTCGATAGGACAGTGGATTCGCCTGTACAGACGGACGGTTTCGTAGCGGTGTGGTACAGGTGGATTGAAAGTGCTCGGTCCGCTACTTGGTAAGAGCGATGCGGCTCTGGCGACGGCTACGGTTGGTGACGACAGCAGGCGTCGGTAGCCCGCCAAGTTCCAGAAGAAGTTTGCGCAAGCGCGACCTTTCGTCGAGATCCATGTCGACAAATTCGAACGCCATGGCTTGGGGACGCGCTCCACGCACGACAGCTTGAGCACGAATATTTCGAACGCCGTGCGAAAGCTTCAGAGTGAGAAGCGAGCCGGGAGCCAGGTGACGGTCACCGGCGCCAAGACCGCCGCCCATGTTGAGTTCGGCGATGTTGAGACGCATGTTCTCGCGAAGATTCGTCGTGACCGCCGCAACATGCTTGGATAACTTCAGCCGCGCATAGCGGCGCTGGCGAATCACTGGTGCGTTTGGCTCGGGATCGAGTGGCTCCAGAACGAGTTCCTTGCGATCGAGTCCGCTGGCGGCAATCTTTTCGATGGCGACGGCTGGCTCAATTTTTTGCAGCGCCTGAGCTGCGGCAATGCGCAGTTCGCTGGGATAAGCCCAGCGCCAAACTTGCTTGGCCTCGAGAATCTGCTGTAGAAGCGGGCTGGCCGCGCTGGCACGCAGTCTTCCCGCGGCTTCAATTGCCTTGATACGAGTAAAACCAGCCAGGCTGTCGTCGCGCACTAGATCCACCACTTTGCCAATGCATTCGGTGCGGCCGCTCATGCCCATCTCATCGATCGCCAACGGACGGATCAACGCGTCAAGAGAGTCGTAGAGCGCGACGAGCAAGATAGCTCGTTGCTCCGCTGGCGTGGAAGAGAGTTGCCTGATGGCGCGATCGTGAGACGCTCGCGGCCACTGCGTTAGTCGTGACGGCAGAACCTTGACCACGGAATCGGGCGCTATCTGGCTGAGCAAACCGATCACTTCGGTAGCCTCGGTGGCAGGCGCGTTCTGCAAAATTTCCACCAGGCGGTGGGCGGCGTCTTCACCAAGCCCATGGACAATTTGTCCCAGAAGTTCGCAATCTTCGCGAAAGCCGCAGTTGGCAAAGCGATTGGTCACATAGTGCAGCGAAGCCTTGGGCATGAGCGCGAGGATATCGAGCATGCCGTCAGGGATCTGGCCGGTGCGCATGGCGTCCTCGACAAATTCGGGTATGCGTTCTTCCGCGCCAATGCGCTGGCGAAGATTCGTAGTGGTGCCAGGCCGCAAAGCTTCCACGCTATCGAGCGAGGCGAGAGCCTGCTGCATGGCGGGATAAAAACGCTTGGCGCCAGCCTCCTGGCTCATGCGCACGAACGCGGCACCGATAAGAGTCTGCAGATCCGGCTCGCGCTCAATCGCCAACTGGTTGCCCAATCGCTGGATTACGTCAATCAAAGCGCTGCCGTCACCGCTGCCGTAAAACTCAGCCAGGTCCGATAAGCCGATTGCCGTAGTGCGACGAGCTTCCGGAGCTTCCAAGGCCACGCACGCAGCATACTTCGTCAGAATTTCGTTTACGGTTTTGAGTTCGCCACGGCGCAACATCTCTTCTAGGAAGCCGCGGACGTTGCGAGGAGGAACGCACCAGGCTTCGTCGGAAGTGAGAACTTCCTTTTTGTTTTCTTCGGGAACCTGCTGCCAGAATTCCTGATCGAGAAGTTCGGTATAGGCCTGGACCTGAATTCCAGCGCTGGCCATAGCTTCTTCCTGCGCGCCAAGAATTTTGCGCAGCGCTTCAATTTCGGAATTCATGCGGTCGAGGAGCTGCTTGACGGCATTGACGCGCAATTCGCCGCGCTCGTAGCTATCCAGTGCAAAGCGGATAGCGACATGCTCAGCAAGTTTCAAGAGCATGGGCTTGTCTGGTTTATCGGTAGGCGCCTGCGCGGCCAAGCCCGCCAAAGCCTGCTGCAAAGTATATTGCGCGCGCACCGGCATGGAAGTCAGGCGAGACTGAAACGTTGCCGTGTCCATGCGGCTATCGGGATCTTTCCGCGACTTGCCGAGTTGCGCAAATAGCCCAATCATGGAGCGAATCTGTTCTTCCGCTACGGCGTAGGCGCCACCGCTTTCCGGCATGCCGGCCAGCCCAGTGATGGAGCCGGTCATTCCCGGCACACCGCTACCGCGAAGAAGAGCCGAGGCTGTTACCCATTTACCGGGTTCGACATTGGAGCCGCCACCACCCGTGCCGGTGCCGCTACCGCCACTTCCGGTGCCTCCACCGCCGCTCCCGGATCCCGAGCCGCTGCCGCTTCCGCCGAATCCGCCTCCAGAACCACCGCTGCCTCCGCCGGAACCGGTGCCGCTACCAGTGCCTGTGCCGCCGCCACCGCCGCCAGATCCCGGCCCACCAATGCCCGTGCCACCGCCTCCACCCGTACCTGTTCCTCCGGAACCTGTGCCGAATCCTGTTCCCGAACCTGAGCCTGAGCCTCCTCCGCCGCCGCCCACGCCACTGCCACCGCCAGAGCCAGCAGTGCCATCTCCACCTACTCCACTACCTCCAGGTCCACCGCCCGCAGGCGAGGGTTTGCCTGCTTCCCAGAGGCTGCCGCCAGCGCTACCCGTAGCTCCGCTCCAGCTCGCGCCACTGTTGCCGCCTGCGCCAGAGCCGGAACCTCCTCCGCCACCACCAGGGCCTGGACCACCGCCGCCCCGGCCACTTTCCGCAGCCAGGATAAGTTGCAAAAGCTTGTTGGGATCTTCGAAGATGTCACGCAGCCTGTCGCTCTGAGCGCCCAAAGCCTTGGCGGTAAGCTGCGCAGCCATCTTGATGCCGGCCACGGAGCCGTCTTCCGCCACAAAGCGAATCTCGTTAATTCGAATGCTGGTTTCGCCCGCAAGCGCCGTCTTCAATTGTTCGGCCAAAGCGCTGGGCTTCGAGGTGCCTGTGGGGAAAGCACGCACAAAACGGGCAAACTGTCCCTGGTTCAGGTTGCGTGCAAAATGGATGCTGGCGATGCCAGAAGTGATCAACAGTTGCGCGAAACTGCGCTCGGAGGCCGCGGCGCCGAGGGGAACACCATCAAGCAGGATCTGATTGCCGGAGGCTCCCAGCAGCAGGCCGGTGTCTCCGCTTTCGTCGAGCGCGAGGCGCAGTTCCTTCCAGGTGGTCTCAAACTGACCCATGGTACGCACGTGGCCGAATTCGTAGAGGCGGGCAAACTTGAGCAAGATATTCAAGCTGCGAACGAAAGCGCGCGCGGATGATCGAGGGTCGCCACTCATGGTGTGCGGAACTCTCCCAACATAAACCTATTTATACAGTAGGGCGCAACGGTTCGGGAGACAAGCTTACTGCAAGACTGTGTCACCATCTCACTAACATGGATTGTTTCAGGGAGTGACGAAAAATGCACTTCACGTCACAAGGTTTTCCGCGAGAGTTGCTGAATCGCGCACATCGTCAGTACAATGCGAAGTAGGCGTATGAGCCATGCGCCGATTTTGGATTCCCTTCCCGGCTCGGTCTGTAAAATTTAGGGGATCTCAATGAAAAATGGCTGACAACTCTTCACCAGTTCGCTTCAAGGCGGAAATGCCGCAAATTCCCGGCGTTGCGGAGCATCCGCCGGAGCCGCCTTCGGAACCACCGTTGGTGCCAGACCGGCGGAATCCACTGCTTCTTTTGCTTCTTGGATTTTTTGCGCTCACCGTGGTGTTTATCGTGGGAAGCCGCTGGATCTCGAAGACACATCCGGTGGAAACGGCGCGTACCGAGCCAACCCCGCAGATTGATGTGCCTCCGCCACCGCCGGATCCGTCGGCCGGATTGCCGCATGCAGATGACGCGAATCCAGTAATAGCAAGCTTGGGCCAGCTTGCTAAGCCATGGTCTTCGGTAGATTTTTTTATAAAGAGCAGCATCAACAACGACGAGATTCCGGCGACGTTGGTGCGCCTGCCCGGAGGATCCCCGGCTCAGGCCAGCAGTTACTGGGCGTTTTCGCGAAAAGCGCCGTACGGTCCATGCGAATTGGAGTATGTGAAGGACCTGGACAACTTGCGCGATGGATATGCCTACCGCGCGGCGACTCACCCGATGGTAGGCAATCCGTGCAGCCACACCTTGTACGATCCTCTAAAGACCGCAAGCCTGCCTGGAAATGTGTGGATTCGCGGGGCGATTGCGCAAGGAAGCGATATACGGCCGCCGTTTGGAGTTGAGATTAAAGTGCGCGGAAAAGAAATACTCGCGGTGCGCTCGGAATAACGCACCGACTCCCGCTGAAATAGCAACAATGTTTTTGTCGCCATCGAAGCTGGAGCGATGCGCGACATCGCGATAATTTTTCCGCTAGCCGCTAGAAATTGCCGCTTCCACTGACACGCTGCACTTCCCGGCTCATTTTGCCAAGCAACATCATCGCAACCATTTTCTGATCGGCCCACCACGACCACAAAGGATGCTCGAAGCTCGCGGGTCTGTTGTGTTCAATGAAAAAATGGGAGACCCACGCAAGAACGTACGGAACGATGAGCGCGAGCAGGATCCACCACCAGTGGCGCGTGATGATAGCGCCGGCGAGAATGGCCCAGCCGAGCAGCGTCCCCGCGCAGTGCATAAGCCGAGTGGATAGCTCGCTATGCGCACGCACATAGCTAGGCCAGAATTCTGCAAAGGTCATGGTGCCTCCGACTTGGAGTTATCCGGCGCAGCCTAACACACTCGTTCATAAAGCAGAAAGGGCGCCGCGATGAATCGAGACGCCCTCCTGTTTACTGCTGCAGTTTGTTGGTTTGGACTAGAACATCAACTTTAGACCGAACTGGATGTTGCGGCGTTCGTCGGTCGCGTTACCCGCGACTCCCGTGATACCGCCCTTTTCCGATTGTACATAAAAGTTCCCGTGCGAATCCGCACTCATAGAAGAGACATCCAGGTTATTCACGTAAACGTATTGGTTGTGATGGTTAAAAATGTTGTAGAACTCGCCACGGAACTGCAGGCCGAAGCGCTCCGTCAACTTGAACGTCTTGTAGAAGTTCATGTCCGTATTCCAGAAATTCGGGGAAATGAACTGGTTGCGGTCTGGATACGCGGCGTTGTTCACCGTGTAGCTGCAGCCAACGTGCAGCAGTCCCGTGCAGTTGGGGATGCCCTGCGAGTTCCCTAAGCCGACAGGAGCTCCGGCTGATGCCGGCACCTGAATGTAGTTGAAAATATTCGCCTGCGCGTCTGCGCCTGTGGTAGTGGTCGCCGAACCTGCACGAGGGACCAATGCTCCCGGTGCATACAACGGACAGTTTTGCCCGCTGAAATTGCTGCAGTCGAACACGCTGAAGGGCAGGCCCCCACGGATATTAAGGATGGTCCCCAGTCCCCATCCACCGACTACTGTGCGGACGAAGGCATTGCTTGCATTCCTGAGCCACGGAACGTCCCAAGTCGCAGCCACGACGACGCGATGACGGATGTCGAAGTCGGAGTTTCCATAGTTGAGTCTTGGATTAAAGGCATCCAGATAGCCCAGCCCATAGAGGCTTTCGTATCCATCCGTGAACGTGGAGGAAATATTGTCCGTTGAATGCGAAAACGTGTAGTTCACATTTAGGCCCAGCCCCTTGTTGCCAAGGTTGGTAACGGCATATTTCACGTTGAGCGCGTTGTAGCGGCTCAAGCCGTTGTCGCTGCGGTAGTTCATCGAGCCGTACTGATAGTTGAGGCGGTTCGCGAACCGCGCGTCTCCGAGGAACTCTCCTCCATAGCCACCGAGGTTGATGTTTGCGATGTCATATAGGTGAATACCATGGGAACCCGCATAGGACACAGAAAATACGCCTTTGCCGACAGCGTGGTCTATCGACGCGTTGAAGGTTTCAGCGTATGCGGTCTTCATGTTCTGATTCACGGCTCTCTGGCTGACGGGTGGCAGCGGCTTGGTGCCGGTTCCGGCCAGAGGACCCGCAGTATCCGTATATACTGGCATCGAGGGCACATCGACTCCTGCGGTCAAGTTGACCACCGCGTATGCCGGTGGGTTCTGAATCGTGTTGTACGTCACGTTGCCGAAGTTGCGTTCGTAGCTAATTCCATAGCCCCCACGGAATGCCGTTTTTCCGTTACCGAAAATGTCATATGCGAAGCCAACGCGTGGCCCGAAGTCGTTGTAATTCGCCTTCCAGAATACCCCGCCATTCTTGGCCAGTTGTACTTGGCCGTTGCGGATCTGTTCGAAAATGTTCGAACCCGAGCCCAGGACGAAGTTGGAGTCGAGCGCCTGGTTGGCGTTATGCTGTGGGCCGTAATATTCCCAACGCAGTCCCGCATTCAGTGTGAATCGCGAAGTGAGCTTCCACGCATCTTGCGCATAGACGGCTCCGTCGTTGTAATGGTAGTTACGGTTAAACGCTGGCGGTCCCACGGGTAGGGTCAAGGTGCAGTCCGGGGTCACGATAGTGGCGCCAGTGGCATCCTTAGCGCACGGGAATTTTCCTTGCGGAAAAACCGCTCCCGAGAATTGGTAGATGTTGCCGCTCATCAGGTTCGCGATGCCGGTGGCCAAATTTGTGCCGAGCGCCTCGGTGGGGTTTTCGTAAGCACCGAACACGCGGTTGTCACGAAGTTGCACAAACTGACCGCCGAATTTGAACTGATGCCTGCCTTTGGTCCAGGAAAGATCGTCGTGAAATTGATACAGGTTTTGCGGACCACCGAATGGGATCGCATTCCCAGGTGTGAATTCGTTGTACCCAGGGAAAATTAGGGGCTGACCGAGCGCTGAAGGAACGGTCGAAGCGGTATATAGTGTGGGTCCTACTGGCGCGGTCGCAAGCGGCTGTACCGGGCCGTTCAGACGATTGAAGGTGACTTTAAACGTGTTGGCAAGGGTTTGTGTGAAGAAGTGCGATAGGCTGAAATCGTAGTTCTGGTCAAAGTTCTTCTGCCCCGTGTTGTATCCAGCGTAAGGGCTTGCATTCACTACGCCAGGGAAGTCCAGTTCGTTATATGCCGCGTAACGCGCGTAGAAGTTCGTCGAGGAACTGATCGCGAAGTCCACACGCGCAACTTCCATCCAAGTGTTCTCTGGGGCGCCACCGCCAGCGTCAGACGGCACGGTGTACTGAACCTGATCGCAAATTGGGCTCCCGACAACCGAGCTATCGCAAGGACCGGTTTGCACGGTGGTAACTCCGGATGCCAGCTTTCCGTACTGTGAGAAAAACGCTTGGCTAGCCGGCGCCAAAGAGCTGATCGATCCAGGATCAATGATGGTTGCAAACGTCGGTGCAGCACTGCGGACGCGAATCCATTCCGTGTTATTGAAGAAGAACAGCTTGTCCTTCTTAATTGGCCCACCGAGCGCGAATCCGAAATCATTACGCGTGAATACGCCCTTCGGTGTATCTGTCGACTCGTTTTGCTCAGTATTCGACGAAAGAGCGGAAACACGGTTGTATTCGTAGGCCGAACCATGAAATAGGTTCGTTCCCGACTTAGTCACGAGGTTAACTACTCCGCCACTTGCTCTGCCGTACTCTGCGCCAAAGTTGTTCGTCAGGACGCTGAATTCTTGCACGGAGTCCAGCGGCACCGTCTGGCCTACGGACGCAGTGAATGTGTCGACATTTTCCGCGCCATCCAGCAGGATGTCTGTCGATGCCGAGCGCATACCATTGATCGCGAAACCCGCTCCGCGATTGCTCTGCATGTCTTCCGTCACATTGCCCGAGGTCGCCACTAGTGCATACGGATTGCGCGTAGGAGATGTCGGCAACTCCGTTAACTGCTGCTCGGTAATCGTCTGCGACAATGTCTGGTTCTCGGTATTCACCGAGTTTGCATCCGTTGTTCCAATCACTTCTACGGTTGTAGTGGCGTTTCCGACCTTCAAATGGGCCGAAGCTTCAACAATTGATCCCACCGTAACGTCAACGCGACGCGCCAGACTTTCGAATCCGTTTGAGGACACAGTCACTTCATAGGTGTCCGGCTTCAGTCCAGGAAATGTAAAAACACCAGCGGAGTTCGACATTGTCTCGCGCACAGTCCCGCTAGCGATGGACCTCGCCACCACTTTTGCACCCACCACTACTGCACCCGTCGAATCGGTCACCGTGCCAGTGATCTGACCAGTATCCGTCTGCCCGCTAGCGACATGGACGACTGCGAGGCACAGAGCGAGTGCGAAGCCAAGGTGCCGCAACAGCTTAGAGGTAAACAGCTTTTGCATACTTCCTCCTGGAATCCGTAAGAAAGGCTTGCCAACGCGGTTGTCGACAGCACCAGCCGACGCGCGCACAAGCAAGACAGCAAGAGACACGCGTCCCCCTGAGTTATAAGCCGAGCAAAAATAGATACAACTAGTGCGAGCAACCGTTGGCCGGATTCCTGCAATCTATTCTCCAAACGAAACTGTATTGACGCTTTGGGCTTGAAAATAAGTCTTTGTAATTGTCGAGGTTGCAATTTCGAACGGGAATCATGGAATCGGAGACGCGCCAGGTAATACACTTCTACATAGTGTCTATGATTTTTTGCATTTGTTAATGGTCCTAGGACCAGCGGGAAAATTCGAGTGACTCCCGTCACAAAGCCACCGATTTGCATTCCGTTTTCGCTTCACGCAGAATCGTTTTCAGGTTTGGGAGAAAACACATGTCGGGCAATAAATCAGTTTTTCTGGCAGCGATGCTGGCCGCGTTGATGTTCGTATCGTGTAACAAGCAGGTGACGCCCAACGACGACGCCATCACCACGGACATTAAGGCCAAAATGTTTTCCGAGGCGCTGCTAAAGGCGGCTTCGGTAAATGTGGACAGCAAGAACGGCATCGTGACCCTCACGGGCCAGGTTCCAGACGATGCCGCGCGGTTGGCCGCAGAGCGAATCGCTTCGCAAACGAGTGGCGTCAAGCAGGTGATCGATTCGACGGCAATGGCTCACCCGGGGCCCTCCGCAGCCATGTATCAAGAGCCTCCGCCACCACCCGCGAGCGTACCTTCGCGGTCGCGATCGAAGAACAAACGCAACGACTCGATGAACGATCAGAGCAACAACAACATGAACGGTAACTCTGGCGGAACCCCGACAACAGCCGACGTAACACCTCCGACCCCAGATCCACCGCCACCGACACAGGTGATTCCTCCCCCTCCGGCCACTCCTCCGCCTCCACCCCCGCCGCCACCCAAACCGATCACCGTGACGATCCCGGCGAGCACGGTAGTGACGATTCGCACGATCGACACCATTGACTCAACCACGAGCCGCACCGGCCAAACCTTTAATGCCTCGATTGACACGCCGGTCGTAGCCGACGATCGCGTCGTGGTGCCCAAGGGAGCGAACGCTACTCTGAAGCTGGTGAATGCAAGTTCGGCGGGAAAATACAAGGGCACTAGCGAGTTGACAGTGTCGCTGGATAGCTTCACGTATCAGGGCAAGACCTACATGGTGTCGACCAGCGACGTCCAGGAAAAAGGCGGATCGCGCGGGAAGCGCTCTGCAGCAGTGATCGGCGGTGGCGCGGTTCTAGGCGCGCTCATTGGTGGACTCGCAGGAGGCGGTAAGGGTGCTGCCATCGGGGCAGCGGCTGGAGGTGGTGGCGGAGCCGCGGTGCAAGGATTGACGAAGGGTCAGCAGATCAAGATTCCTGCGGAAACGCGACTCGACTTTACATTGCACGATCCGGTAGACGTGACGTTCTTGCCGACCAAGCGTGCTCATTCATCCTCGAACAGTTCGTCCTCAAGTTCCTCATCGTCCAGTTCGGACCAGGCGCCATCACCATCGTCAGACCAGCCACCACAGCAATAGCCTACTTCAGCGGAAGCTCATACGTTTTAAGGGCCGATCAT
>DASXLU010000134.1:0-2479 GCA_036496065.1 Candidatus Acidiferrum sp. | reverse complement strand
ACTTATCTGCGCAAGACGCACGCGGGTTCTGAAGCCGGGAACGCCTAAATACTCATGGAATTGAATTCTGCCCAAGTCGGCTGCCTTTTGAGACTGGATGAACAGGTCGTGCGCGAATGGGCACGCGCCGGAAAATTGCCTCACGTCTATTCGCAAGGCCGATACCGCTACAATCGCCAAGCAATCCTGGAATGGGCGCTCGCGCGCAATCATCCGCTCAGTCTGCCCACACAGGAGGCTCAAACTGATCGCTCGCTCCCTCCGTTGAACGAGGTATTCTCGACGAAACACTTCTACTACGATGTTCCGGGCACGAATTTTTCCGATGCAGTGCGAGCGGCGTTGGGTCGACTTGATTTGCCGCCCGAGAACGACAAGGACCTGATTTGCGATCTAATGGTCAGCCGCGAAAAGCTGATGACTACGGCGGTTGGCGATGGGGTGGCGGTTCCGCATGTGAGAGTTCCTGTCGTGGTGAATGTGGCGGCCCCAGTCTTCGGCGTGTTCTTCCTCCGCCAACCGATCGATATGAATGCACTCGACGGACAGCCTGTGCACACGCTTTTCATACTGCTGAGCATGACACCGAAACAGCATCTCGAACTGCTTGCGCGTCTGGCCTTTTTTTTCCGCCAGCCGGAGTTTATCACATTGCTGCAAAAGCGGACGAATGCGGAAAGCATCGTGAAATGGGTCGGCAATCATCTGCCGAAGTGAGCGCGCGATGATTGGATTCTTCATTGTTGGCTTGACCCTTCACGCGGCGGCGATGGCGGTGCCGGCAGTGCTGCGCGATGATCGACAGCTGAATCGCGCCGTCAATTTGCTGAATACGCTCGCCCTGGTGTTCGGTCTTTTATTTTCGCTGAATTCGCTTCTCACCTCTCAGCTCTGGGAAGCGCGTTTGCCGCTCCCCTTTGTCGGAACGATTGCCTTGGCCTGCGACGGGATCACGCTCTTTTTCCTTTTTACGTTCCAACTGCTGTCACTGGCGGGCAGCGTCTACGCCATTGGCTACCTTGAACACTATGCTGAGCGCGGCGTACGCATTCGCTGGCACCTGGTGTCGTTTACGCTGCTGATTTTATCACTCCAGCTCGTTGTCGTTGTGCAGCACGCTTTGGCATTCCTCATCGCTTGGGAATTAATGGCCGTGTCCGCATATTTCTCGATCGTGCTGGAAAAAAACAGACCGGAAGTTCGGCGCGGCGGGTTCTGGTATTTCGTGGCCACGCACGCGAGCGCACTTTTCCTCTACGTCTTTTTCATCGTGCTCCACGACAGGACCGGCAGCTGGGACTTCGCGGACTTCGCACGCCAAACCGGATGGGACGCCGGCACGCTGACGCTGCTGCTCGTCACAGGCTTTCTCGGGTTTGCGATCAAGGCGGGCTTCATGCCGTTCCATGCGTGGCTTCCGAATGCGCACCCGGCTGCACCTGCGCACGTTTCGGGCTTGCTTTCGGCGATCAACATCAAGGCCGGGATTTACGGCATCGCGCGGATGTTCATGTTCTTTCCGACGGCCCCTCAATCCTTCGGCTGGGCGCTGCTCGCAGTGGCGTTGATTTCGGCCATCGGCGGCGTCTGGTACGCGCTTGCGCAACACGAAATCAAGCGGCTGCTCGCTTATCATTCCGTCGAGAATATCGGCATTATTGGGCTAGGGTTGGCTGTGGCATGGCTCGGGCGTTGCGTGGGAGCGCCCGGCCTCGTCGCCCTGGGGCTGGCAGGCGCGTTGTTCCATACGCTCAACCACGCGATCTTCAAGGCGCTGCTCTTCTTCGGCGCGGGCAATGTCTATCTCTACACGCATACCAGTGACATCGAGAGACTAGGCGGGCTTGCAAAAGCGCTGCCGGTAACCGGCGTCAGTTTTTTGATAGGTGCGGTGTCGATCTGCGGGCTGCCGCCGTTCAATGGCTTTGTAAGCGAGTTCCTGATCTACAAAAGTTTTTTCCAAGGCGGCAGTGTGATGGGTGGTCTCGTGCCGCTGGTGCTCCTGGTCTCCGCGGTTGGCTTGGCGTTCGTGGGCGGTCTGGCGGTGGCGTGTTTCACAAAACTTTACGGAATCGTCTTTCTCGGCGAGAATCGTTTGAAAATTTCGACGCGGCCCTACCATGAAGCCGTTTCGTCTTTTCCGGCGCTGCTCGGACTGGCGACGCTCTGCGTCTGGATCGGCTTCGCGCCCAGCGCGGCGTTGAGATTGGTCGCTCCCGCAGTCAGCGAGATGTCCGGCGTACCCGCCACGCAACTCGGCGCACAGCTGATTGCGCCGCTGGGTGGGTTGACGGCGGTCTTCGGGCTTCTGTTCGCGATGACCCTTCTAACCCTGATGGTCAAAGTATGGACACAGAAGAAAGTTGGAGTACGACTGCGCGAAACATGGGGCTGCGGCTATCGGAGCGTAACAGCGCGCATGCAATACAGCGCGTCGAGTTTCGCCGAGGAACTCGTGAAGCTCGGCCAGCCAATGCTT
>DASXLU010000133.1:0-3601 GCA_036496065.1 Candidatus Acidiferrum sp. | reverse complement strand
GTTTCTGCTGCATCAATTGCGCGGCGGAACGTTTTTCTTCGGCCATACCTGGCCGCTGATCCTGGTGGTGATTGGCGCGGTGCAACTGGCGTCGTCGATCGCATCGCGTGAAGGTCACGTCGAGCCAACGCCGCCTGTTGGGTTGCCACCCGTGCCGCCTGCTCCTCCGGCTCCGCCAATTTCGCCGAGCGGCGTTTCGCAACCTCCGTATCCGACGCGGGGACAATAACCGCACATGGCCACTACCCAGTCGCGCAGCAGCGGTCTATTTTCAGGCTTGGTTCTCATCTCCGTCGGAGCACTTCTTCTCCTGCACAACTACGGGCACCTGGAGTTGGGGCGATTTTTCACGCACTGGTGGCCACTGCTGATTATTTTCTGGGGCGCGGTGAAGTTGTATGAGCGCACGGTGGGCAGACACTTTGGCCGCGCGGATGGCGGAGGAATTACGGGGGGAGAAGTAGCACTCGTGGTGGGAATGCTGGCGCTGCTGGGTGTCGTGGTTGGCGTCGACTACACCAAGGAAAAGGTTGGCGATGTGTTGGATGAAGTCCCCGGCGAAAGCTACACATTCGACATTGACCTGCCCACGCAAACGATTCCTGCCAATGCGCACGTTGCAGTCCGCCTGGGGCGCGGCGACATTACCGTGCGCCGTTCGGATGAGGGCGAGTTGCGAGTTACAGCGAAAAAGAATATCCGGACGTGGAGCGAGTCGGAGGCGAATCGGCTGCAAAAGCCTGTGGAGCTAAAAATCGAGAAAAACGGCGACGCGTACGAAGTGCATCCGTCGGGCTACGACTTAGGGGATTCGCGGATCGCGATAGACGTGGAAATCGCCGTGCCGAAAAAATCGGCGCTGGTGCTGCGCACGGAAAAAGGCGACATCGCAGTATCAGGCATGGGCGCGGATGTAAGCGCAACCGACCAGAACGGCGATGTGGAGATTCGTGGCACGCAGGCGGACGTGTCGATTGAAATGCGCAAGGGCGATGTGAAGGTGTCGGATACGAAGGGCGACGTGAAAGTGTCGGGCAAAGGCGGAGAAATCGAAGTAGTGGACTCCGTGGGAAGCCTGACGGTGGATGGAGATTTCTACGGGCCGGTGCGAGCCGACAAAATAGCGAGGGGCGTACGGATGATTTCGCCGAAGACGGACCTGACGGTTTCGTCGTTGTCTGGCCACCTGGAAGCGGGAACGGGGAATATGGACATTATCGACGCGCCGGGCGCTGTGACGTTGCGGACGCGCGACACGGAAATAAACCTGGAAAATCCTGGCGGCAAGGTGAATGTGGACAACCGCAACGCTGAGATAAATGTGAGATATTCCACGGGGCCGAAAGATGATGCGACGATTACGAATTCTTCGGCGGCAATTTCGGTAACGGTGCCGGCGAGTTCGAGTTTCGATATCGCTGCGGATTGCAGGAATTGCGAAATTAGTTCGGAGTTTGCGGGACTATCGCCGAGCAAGTCGGAGTCGGGGGATTCGCATCTTGCGGGGAAATATGGTTCGGCGCGGGGACCGAAGATTGTGTTGAAGACGAGTTACGGAAATATCGCGCTGCGGAGATCGGTGATCTCGGTGCCCGGGAAACCACCGAAGGTGCCAGCGCCGCCGGAGCCAGTACCGCCGGCGCAGGAGCAGTAGGTTAGTTATTTGAGCGGTAGCGGAAGCATCAGGAAAGCAGCGATCGATTTCTGCCCGTTCGATCGTCGGAACCCACCCTTAAAATGCAAGGGTGGGGCACCCTCAAGATCATTTGGATGTGGCTTGCAGCACGCCGATGTCTTGCCGCGGACGATTTTGTACCGCGGTTTGGTTGGCGGGCCGCCTTCCGAGGCGCCCACGATATAAACTAGAAGAAACGACTGGAAAAGCGAGTTTTGCCCGTTTGATCGTCGGAACCCACCCTTAAAAACCAAGGGTGGGGCACCCTCAAGATCATTTGGATTTTTGGTTACTGCTGACCGCCGAGGCGGCGGAGTTCTTCGAAGAAATTCGGGTAGGAGACTGCGGCACAGTCGGCGTCGCGGATTGTGGTTTGGCCTGTGGCGGCGAGTCCGGCGACAGCGAAGGCCATGGCGATGCGATGATCGCCATGCGGCTCGATTTCGGCGCCGTGCAATTTTCCGGCACTGAGCCCGGCAACACGCAAGCCATCGGGAAATTCCTCGACCTGGGCGCCCATGCTTTGCAAATTATGCACCAGCGCGGCGATGCGGTCGCTTTCCTTGACGCGCAGTTCGGCGGCATCACGAATCTCAATTCCCTGCTCGGTGAACGGGCCGAGTGCGGCGAGCATGGGAAGTTCGTCGATGAGCAAGGGAATTTGCGCGCCGGAAACGAGGCCGCCCTTGAGCACGGCGCCCTTGACGGCAAGATCGCCGACGACTTCTCCTTGCTGGCTCTGCAGATTCACGACGGTGATTTGCGCGCCCATCTGCGTGAAGAAATCGAGAATGGCGGAACGCGTGGGATTCAAGCCGACGTTGCTGATGAACAAATTGGAATCGGGCAGGAGCGAAGCGGCGGCAATGAAAAAGACGGCAGAGGATAAGTCGCCGGGAACATCGAGGGATTGCGGCTGAAGAGAAGCGCTGCGGCCGGAGGGAGCCATGCCATGGATGGTGATGTTGCGGCCGCGTTTTTCGAGGGAAGCGCCGAAAAGTTCGAGAGCGAGTTCAGTGTGATCGCGTGTTTTGGCGGGCTCGGTGACTTGTGTGGTGCCATCGGCGAAAAGGCCGGCAAGAAGTACGGCGGATTTAACCTGGGCGCTGGCCATGGGCATTTCGTAGCGGATGGGAGCGAGCTTGCCGCCGCGGATTTCGAGAGGCGGAAAATTATCGTCGCGCGCGCGAATGTCTGCGCCCATTAATTTGAGCGGGGTCATGACGCGCTTCATGGGACGTTTCTGGAGCGAGCCGTCGCCGGTAATTCTGGTGGTGAAATGCTGGCCGCTGAGAATTCCGGAAAGAAGACGGATGGTGGTGCCGGAATTCTCGGCGTCGAGGGTGCGGCGGGGCTCTTTGAGGCCGCGAATGCCGTGACCGGTAATTGTTACGGTGGAGTCGTCGATGACGACGTCGGCGCCGAGGGCGTCCATGCAATCGAGAGTGCTGCGGCAATCGCGCGCGGCGGCAAAATTACGGAGCTCGCTGGTGCCGTCGGCGAGCGCGGCCAGCATGGCATAGCGATGAGAGATGGATTTGTCGCCGGGAAGTTGCAGACCACCAGTAAGTGCGCTGACTGGATGAACCTTTTCCTTGTTCACGATGGGATTCCTAGAAAGAGTTTAGCACGGGAGAATTGGTGGGGTAGTTGGCGATGCGGGAGGTGGATCAGCGCTGATATCAGATGACAGACATCAGATATCAGAGATCAGAGATCAGAACCGAAGAGATCCTGTCAGTCTGCATGTGAGGAATCGTTTCTTAGGGACTGAACCTGGTGCACTTAGTTTGCGTTGATGGCGGAGTTGAAGCTGCATCGGAGGAGCGAAAAGCAGATCCCTCACTTCGTTCGGGATGACAATTTATTTTTTTGAGGATGACCCGAGCAATATTGGATGTGGTGGACGGCTTCAGTCAGATTAGA
>DASXLU010000132.1:0-4600 GCA_036496065.1 Candidatus Acidiferrum sp. | reverse complement strand
ATTACGAGCCGCCGCACGCGACGACTGCCAGACGGCGACGTTAGGATGAAATCCCAGCCGGATACCCCCGAGTGAACGCTTCGCGGATAGGTGAGCGGCTCGCTGTGGCAGCCATAAAAGTGGTTATCGCGGTGATTGTCCTCCTCATCATCCTCCACTTTCAGTAGCCTACCAACCCTCCCTAGGGGAAGCTGGCGGGGGTTGCGGCGGCCCGGACAGCTAGCGCCGGCACGCCTTGCGCTCCCATCTGTCCTTGGCTCCGACGAATGGTCTTGTCTTGGGCTCTAACCAAAAATGAAAAATTGTGCTAAGAAAAAGAAACTTCCTGTAAGTACTCGGCAGCGGATCGTTATAATTACGCCTCATGCGCAGTTGTACAAGAAAATGGAATTCTGCTTCGATGCTGTTGCAAGCGACCCTCAACACTTATTATGGAGAGGAGTGCAATGCGGAGTAGCGCGCTGACCGGCGGGAATCGAAGCGGGACGCAGGGAGGAAGCCATGGCGAAATCGGCCGTTGACACGCTCATGGAGATCTCCATGGGCTTCACCCTATGCCGGTGCCTGCAGGTAATTGCAGACCTCGGGATAGCCGATGCGCTTGGGGATACTGCCCTTAGCGCGAATACGCTGGCCGAGAAGACCGGCACTCATCCCGATGCGCTCAATAGGGCACTACGCGTTCTTGCTGCGCACGGAGTTTTCGCGGTTGAAGGTGGTGTTTACGCGCACAGCCCTGCATCTCGCCTGCTGCGTTCAGATCACCCTCAATCCTTGCGTTCGTTCGTCCGAATGCAGGGTATTCCGGCGCTCTGGCGCGTTTGGGCAGATTTTGACCACTCGATCCGGACGGGTCGGTCGGCCGCGGAAAAATCAATGCCAAATGGGTTTTGGGGCTACTTCGCGGATAACCCCGAGCACAGCCGTCTTTTTAATGATGCGATGACTGCGCAGACTCACGCGCACGTTGCAGCTATCCTGAATGCCTACCATTTCTCGGGTTTCAAGACGATCGCCGATATCGGTGGCGGAAATGGGCATCTCCTGCGCTCGGTGCTCGACGCAACGCCGAACGCGAAAGGGGTGCTGTTCGATCTACCTCATGTGATCGAACAAGCCAACGCCATTCCGTCCGAGCGGATTACCTTTCATTCGGGGAGCTTTTTTAAAGATAGATTACCGGTTTCCGATGCCTATTTGATGAAGATCGTTATCCATGACTGGAACGACGACGAGGCGTCTCAGATTCTTGAAGCGATTCGTCGTTCTGCTCCCTCACACGGCAAATTGCTTCTAGCTGAATTCCTAGTCCCAGAGAATGGCAAGCCGAACTGGGCCCTGTTCATGGACCTTCTTATGCTTGGCGAACTAACCGGGAAAGAGCGCACGAAGAGCGAGTTCGGCGCTCTTCTGGCCGGGTCGGGCTTTAAGCTCGACCGCGTGATTGACACTGGGTCTAATATTCACCTGCTAGAGGCTTCGGTCGCTTAACCATAAGTAGCCAAGGAGGCCGCGCTAGTCGGCTCCATCGAGGTGCAGTGTCACTCGGCGAGCGAGCGCGTTAGCTGCTAAGGCCGCTATCGGCGCTATGTGAGATGTCCGTTAGTTAACGGGGCAGATCGACCCGACTGGATCGTTTGCCGGCCCGACGGCGAACGTCGGCTGGAATCGGCGCGACCTCACCCACAGCAGGTGCCATTGGGCCTTGTCCTCGCCACTTGATCGAAACCACCGCCCGACCCTTACTTCCGCACCCACAGAACCGGAGCCGCTCTTTGAGATCGAGAACCTTGGCCGGGGAGTTTTATCCCGACCTCATCAGGGCCTCCGGCGACCGCACCGCGACGTGGTGGCAGGCCGCGCAATCGACCTTCACGAAGTCGCCAGATCCACGATCTTCGATCTGCGCTGCATAGAGGGGAAGCATCGCCCGTTTTGGCCGCGCAGGCGCGGACGCTCGAACTCGGAAATCCGAAAGAGAAGGAGGACGCGGTCAGAAGGCCGGGATCAGTGGAGCGGGCACGAGGTGTTCCTCGACGCCGCGGACTCCAGGGATAGTTTCCGCCGCGACCCGCAGCGGGGTATTGACGAAGCAGCTCACCGATTTCGGGGTTTTCACCGTGCAGCCGGAGTGATAACTTCACGGAGCGTAAGAATGATCTTTTTTGAAGGAGGCTGCGGTGCCAAATGACCTTCCGGGTTCGGACCAGTTTCACCACGAAATCCAATCCCTCACGGCCTCTAATCCTTTCGATCTGCTCGAGGGCGTTCGCGCAGCGGCAAGAAGACATTTCGGCAGCGACTACCATGTTTCTTTGCAGCCGTTTGGAGTAACTTTCGCGAGACGCGTTGCTACGGAAGCCGCTGGAGGTATTTCGACCACGAAAACTGTTTGTGCCACAATTTCTATTCCACCTGACGCTGACTCCGATCCCGAGGATACTGACTAAGAGGGACGGCAAAACCAAAGGAAGAAACCGAGCAGAACAGGCAACAATCTGTGCTATCCGGTCGCTTTTTCTGGGGTCCATTCGTCTGATTTTATCTACTAATGGATTGAAACATAGAATGCCTAGTCTCGCATTTTTACGTCATAATAGGAGAGGATGCGCAGAGACCTTGAGGTCCGTGGCGCTTAATGCTCTTGACGGCACGGTGGTCAGGCAGTGAATGCAGCGCCACCGGCACCACGAATTTCCGCGCTTTTTGAACCGCCTCGAACGCGACATCCCGGCCGGGCGGTTGATCCACCTGGTCCTCGACAATCATTGCAGCCGCAAGCGCCCCAAAATCCGGGGTTGGCTTGCCCAGCGCCCGCGTTGGGCGTTCCACTTCACCCCTATCTCGGCAATCTGGCTCAACGCCGTCGAAGATTTTTCTGCCACGCTGACGGCGACTAAAACGCGGCGTCTTTCACTCGCTGGTCGATCTGCAGGTCGCTATCAACCGCTATCTCGCCGAGCACAACCACAGCCCAAAGCTCTTCATCTGGACCGCCGACCCCGAGGGCATCATCGCGGCCGCAAACCGCGGGTTCCAAGTGTTAGAATCAATCCAGGCTGAAGAACGCCAAGTAAATTTGCTATGCACAAACAGGTTTTATTGATAGGTGGCGCCCGCGATCCGCATATTATAGCGGTAGCCGACCAGATCATTGCAAAGGGCTCTCGGCCGCACGTATTGGATCGGACTACGCCCACGAACTGTTTTATAACACTTACAATAAATAAAGGATACCCGTCGGGCCTACTTGAAAGTGGGGGCGAGTGTGTCGATTTATCTACGATTTACTCCGTCTGGTGGAGATCTAAGCCATTTCTCCAAGGAGAAATCAATCTTATGTTTGATGATCCCTACCAGGCTTTTTCTTATAAAGAATGGCGATCTGCCCTGTATGCGCTGCCAGTTTTCACGCCGTTGGCCAAATGGATAAACCCCATCCGAGCTCAAGACCAAGCTAATTCAAAGCCTTTTCAACTCATGATCGCAGCGCGACATGGATTTCAAGTACCGCCAACCCTATTTACGAATAATGCATACGCGGTTATTTCGGCATCGTTATTACCGAATACCATCATTTACAAACCACATAATTTTTTTATCTTTCCTCCAGACCACGTAATTTTTACGTCTGAAACCCAAAAATCAGATGTTCGAGCAGCTGTTGAAAGCGTAGCCATTGCGCCGGGTATCTATCAACCACTTGTCGAAAAATCGTACGAGTTGCGAATCACTGCTATCGGCGAGCATATATTTGCTGCACGAGTGAATTCGCAAGAGAAGGAATCTACTCGCGTTGATTGGCGACAAGGGCAATATAATGAGATGTTTGATCCTATAGAGTTGGAGCCAGAAATCGAGGCAAAACTTCTTAGAATGCAGCAAGAACTTGGATTGAGCTTTGGTGTTTATGATTTTATTGTGGATGCGGATGGAGGTATGTGGTTTTTAGAAGTTAATCCGGCAGGACAGTACCTTTGGCTTGAAGAACGGTTAGGCTTGCCTATAAGCAATGCCTTGGCCACGGAGTTGTTGCGCTAACAGCTGTTGCGGAGCAAGTCTAGCGCGGCGGCACAAGAACAACGAGCAGGCCGATGGGCGGCCCGCAAATTGTGCTAGGCTGGCTCAAGCCGCTGGTTCATTCCATTGACTGAAGAGCTCGAGAAGCTGTGACCGGACAGCCCCTCGGTGATCGCTTTGACCGCTTGGAGTGCCGGGCAGGCTTCCTCTCCCTCCAGGGAGTGACTCCGAAATTGTGATTAGCGCGGGCGGCGTATCACTCCTTGTTTGGAGAAGTGGAGGCGTTTGAACACCACCACGACAGGCCGCCTTTCCCGTCAGCCCGTCACCAACTTCCGGCAATAGCCCTAATTAGGAGGGCTTCGGTTTACATTCAGGGCTTTTCGTCGTGCGATTAAGGGATCAACCAAGGCTCCGGAGCGCCTGGTTCGCCAGCCGCGGGTGCGCGACCGCGAAGCTGCCGAAGGCGAGCGCATCCGGTATTCGCCATCGATCCTGCCGCGGTACGCGCGGCGGTCGAAGAGCCTTGAGGTGCTGATCCCTGTCCTCTACCTGAAGGGCCTTTCAACCGGCGACTTCG
>DASXLU010000131.1:0-18934 GCA_036496065.1 Candidatus Acidiferrum sp. | reverse complement strand
CCGAATTAATTGGTCGGTCTTAGTTTCTGCTTAGAGTAAACGCCGACCCTTTCCGATCAAACCCAATCTCAAATGCAAAAGGCCGCACGTGCTTCCCTCCTGTTAGTTGCCGAGAGAGGTCGTGCGTCGCCACTCCGTACGCGCCTGTTCCAACGGCCATTTGAATGAATCCGGGTAGTCCCGATCTCGGCACAAACTTCTAGCAGCCTTGGCGAACCGCACGAGTTCCTCCTCCGACATCAGGCGCAAACGTTCCCGCAGCTTCTTCTAAGTTGTTTCTTCAGGTTCGAACCAGAGGGAGCCGGCATTCGCGCAAGAGATTGCACACTGTTTGCTGATGGGTTTGTCCAAGATTGTTTGGTTAGGGTTGCAGGCGCATCTTGTTTAGGAGAGCGGTGTAGCGGGGATCTTGGCGCAGACTCTTCATCAGGAGGCCGGTCTTTAGGTCTTGGGTGCCTGGGTCGTGTTGGCGGTAGGCCCGATCGAGCCACTCGAAGGCTTTGTCGGTTTCTCCGCGATATGCGCAGACTTCGGCGATCTGATAAGCGCCATCATCGTGATGAGCGGCGATAAGTTTCCGCAAAGCCGCGTCGGAATCTTGCCGGCGACCCACTGCGTAGTATGCCAATGCTTCACCCGACGATTTCTCCCAATCGCCGCTTTCTTTTTGCATTTCCGCGACAGCCTGTAGTGGCTGGTCTTGCGCCAGGAAAATCTTCCCCAGTGTAAGGTGCAGGGAAGAAAGTTGCGGATTCAATTCCTGGGCACGGCGAAGACTCTCGCGCGCTTCGTCGAACCGGCTGGCGAGGTAGAGTTCGTAGCCCAACGCGAGATGAAAGTTGGCGCGGAGCGGGTCCAAGGCGATCGCCCGGTTGTAAAAATCGATAGATTCCTGCACACGGCCCAAGGTTCGCGCGAGGTACGCCTGATACCGCAAGACTTCGGCGCTACCTGGCTCCAACGCCGCCGCTTTTTTCAACGAAGTGCCCGCGCCTTCCCAGTCAAAATCATTATTAATTTGAACCATTCCCAGCGCCAAGTAACCGGCAGCAAGTCTTGGATCGAGGGCAATGGCCTTCTGTGCACTCTCGCGAGCCTGGCGAAACCCAACCTCGTTATCGATCAGCGCGACCGACGCCATAGTTTCAAGAGCTTGAGCGCGTTGCGCCCAGGCGGGAGCATAGTTGGGGTCCAGCCGGATAGCCTGATCAGCAAAGTGAAGCGTCTTGGTAAGGTCTTCTTTGTCCTGACCACGCGCGCTGAAATATTGTCCCTGCAGATACGCCTGATAGGCCTGAGGATTGGTGGCGTGTGCTTCGAGGTTGGTTGCTTCGTTGGGTGCCAGGAGTTTCACGCGCAGGGCAGCGGTTACGTCGCGAGCGATTTCGTCTTGCGTGGCCAGAATATGAGTAATATCGCGGTCGTAGGTTTCCGACCAAAGTTGAAAACCATCATCGAGTTTCGTTAGAGCCGCGGTGATGCGCACGCGGTCACCTTCTTTGCGAATGCTGCCCTCAAGGACGTTGGCTACGCCGAGCTTCTTGCCGATAGTACGCAGATCTACATTTTTCCCTTTGAACTGAAAGGCGGAGGAACGCGCCACTACTTTCAAGCCAGACGTCTTTGCGAGATCACTGATCACTTCTTCAGTCAGGCCATCCGAAAAATATTCCTGGTCCCGTTGGGGGCTCAGATCGGCGAAGGGCAGCACTGCCAAGGAAGTGTCGTCCAAGGAGCGAGCAACGGGTTTACTTCGCCCGAACCAGAAGTAGCCGAGAACGGCGAGAACTGCGATAAGCGACAGGGAAACTGGAATCATCCACTTGAGCGATTTCATGTGGATGAAGGAATTTACCGATTCAGGCCCTGCACTCTTTGCCGCGGAGGCATTTTGCGGCTTACCCGGCCCAGGAGAGACTGGTGAGGCAACGGCATCGTCGTCGGTCACCTCGGCCACGAACCGATAGCCCCTCTTGGTGATTGTCTCTATAAATTTGGGCTTGTCTGGTTTGTCGGCGAGGGCTTTGCGAATCTCCAGAATGTATTTTCGGAGAACTTCAGGATTTACATAGGTTCCTGGCCAAAGCGCTCCGAGAAGCTCGTCTGGGGTAACCAGGCGGCCCGCCCGCTCAACCAGATACTGAAGAACATCGAACGCCTTGGGAGTGAGAGGAAGGCGCTCATTTCCCCGCAAGAGAGATTGATTGACGGTGTCTAGCCGGAATGACTGAAATGATTTCATCTGCAACGCTGGTATAGGACAGAGGTGCTGCCAACGACAGCAATATCCGCACTTTGATTCTAGCGCATGTGACGGAGACTAAAATGTGCGAACGGTCCGGGTAATTTTCTCTACGCCCCCACATTATGTGTCAGTTATCAACCGGAACAAGAATTCAACGGAAACCGGACGGGAATGACACACCTTAATTTGGCGAGCGCGATAGGATTTGCTCGGAACGAGACTCAAGTGGAGTCGCCGATTGCGAAAGTTGACCTGCCCAAATACTGGCAGCTCATAAAACGTGTAGTTGGCTAAAAAGACGAGTACCGAGAGAGCGGCAAAACAGGTCCATCAGAAGGCCCGGATACTAGGGTTACCAATCTAATCCTACAAAAGCCCAGGCAAGTACCTCTATGCCTGTCTACCCTCATCGAAGCTTGTTTGGACTAATTTCACTCGAGAACTGCGTGCCAAAAATCAACGCATTGCGGGGCTCACCCCGTTGAATGCCAGAAATGGAGAATTCTTCAAGACCGGCAAGACTCAGCAAGGTTGTGAAGAAATATATGCAAGGAGCGCCCACAATGTTTTTTTTGGACCAGGACCAGTACAAGTCGCTACCGGGAGTTTTACGGACCAGACCAAGCAACAACCGGGAACGCGGAAGACTGGCCAGGGAGTTGTTCACAGGCAGGTATGAACCCGGCGAGACCATAGAGTTGCCCAAGATAGCTGCGGCGTATCAGGTCGACGAGGAAGCATTGCTGAAAATGTTTATGGAATTCCAGACGCTCGGTTTGGTGACGCTATCGGGCACGAAGACCGCCATAGTGCGCTCGCCGAATCTGAAAGAGATGGAGGGGGCTTATGAAATACGAGCTGCCCTGGAAGAAATCAGCGGACGGACTGCGGCAACTGCGTTTAAGAACAACACCGGAAGATTGCGCTACGAACTGGCCGCGATGCGAGCTGCGCTGGCGGAGAACGATCTGGATGCGTGCGCAGACCATGACGTGCGATTCCATCGACTGATTCTCAAGGCATCGGAGAACGACTTGCTTTTGCGTGTATGGGATACGCTGGCGTTTGACCTGCGCATCCGAGCTGCGATCGGAAAAGTTACTCAGACTCTTGCAGACGTGGTGGAGTCTCATCAACCCGTTATCGAGGCACTGCATCGAGGGCAGGGCCAGGAAGCCGGATTGTTACTGCGCAATCATGTAGAAACATTTTTTCAATTTTTGAAGAAAGCAGATTCCGAGTCGGGACTGCACCGGGCGGCGTTCAAGGACCTGGAAACCGCGAAGGATGTGCAAAAGGCCCTGTTCCCGCAAAAAAATATTTCGATTCCGGGACTGCGTTGCCAAACATTTTATAAGCCGGCGCAAGGCCTGGGTGGAGATTACTACGATCTGTTTCCATTGCAGAGCGGGCGCTGGGGCATTGCAATCGGCGACGTGTCGGGAAAAGGTATCGGTGCCGCGTTGATTATGGCGAGCCTGCAGGCCTCGCTGCGGGCGCAGGCACTTCATGCACACTCCGACCTGGCGACGCTGATGGCCGACGTCGACAGACTGGTGCACTCATCATCGCCAGTACACTTGTACGCATCGCTCTTCTATGCAGAATATCAGCCCGCGACGAAGGTGCTGGAATACGTGAATGCGGGGCACAATCCGCCGGTTGTGCTTCGTTGGAAGGAAGATCACTGTGAAGTGTTTCAGTTGGAATCGGGGGGAACGCCGGTAGGGTTATTGGAGGAAGTGCGATTTGTTCCCGGGACATTTCAATTTGAAGCCGGTGATGTGTTCGTTGCTTATACTGACGGAATCACGGAATCTGAGAACGCGGCGGCGGAAATGTGGGGCCCGGATCGCCTGGAGAACCAGTTGCGAACTTGCCGGTATAAAACGCCAGAAGAGATTGTGCAGCACGTATTGGACGAGCGATTCGCTTTTGCAGCGGGCCAGGCGCAACGCGACGACATGACACTGGTAGTGATGCGTGTGGAAAGCGGGGCTGATTGATGGATTAATGAGGCGACGACGCGAGTCGAGTATTCGGTGTTCGCGTAAAGAGTTCGGAGGCCGAGGCAAAAGGTATAGGGTGCGCCCACCACCGTCTCCGCGAAGGCGTCGATGATCGAAGGGAAATCGAACCCAATTGATCGCCTCAAGCTTCACGACTCGAAAACAATTTCTACGCGATTCGCGTCAACTGCGGTCAGGAATTGGGCGGCCAAAACTTTGCGGATTGGTTCACTTGCCGTTCTCGCGCAGCCGTGCCGTTAATCCCTTACTTGGTTTCCAGAATTTCACGTTGGTAGGTAGGTTGAATGGGTCGATTATCTGCTGGATACAGTTTGGCAAACGTGGCCAATTGTTGAGGTGAAAGAGTGGCGGTTGCTTTCAGGACGTACCACGTTACACCTTCGGTGCACGGAGGCGTAGTGAGAGAGCCGGAGAATGTGTAATAACCAAAATCCGTGGGCAGCAAGTCTTTCACGTTGACGGACACATCGGGGGGAGTAACTGTCTTTTCTTTTTCTGGTGGGATGTTCTTCCAAAGCGTTTCGAGCAGCGGGTTAGCTGCACCCTTTTTGAACAACACCGCAACTACAGCCAGGTGGCCTTCGGCGTCCGCATGCACGAGGTGGGCTACCATGTCGAATTCTTCGCCGTTGATATGCTCTTCGCTGGGATGATGAAAGTGGAATTGGGTTAGTTTGTAGACCTTGTCGCCTACCGTTAGCGTGCTTCCAGACGCGTAGGTGACCATTACCGTATGGCCGTTATCAATGATGGTCAGGGGAACAGCGTTGTAATCGAACTTCAGCGCGGGCAAGTCCGCCGCTTTAGCGCCGGTGATATTGATGGGCGACTGGTGGTGCCCGTTGGAGCAGCTCGCAAAGGCAGGATCCAACTCGCCCCAATGCTTCGGATCACTGGGTCCTTTGTAAGTCCAGTGCGAGTGCGGTGCTTCCTGTGCGAGCGAAATTGTTTGCACAGCCAGCAAGCATAGAGCAAGGATAAGAAGCTGTGATTTAAGGTGAAACGATTGCGGCATTGCGAATTCTCCTTTGCACGGTTCGGCATAGCTATTACTGAAAGCCACCCTTCCGTAAGCGACTTGCGGGGCGCTTGGATTATTTCCGAGTGGCACGTCACCCACCCGGAATCGGCCGGTGAGATCCTCTCTTCGCTTCAAGGTTTACTGATGTCCAAGATCTCGTCCCTCCTGCTCCTTCAGATGCGCCAATGGAATCTGCGAAAACAATTGCAGATCGATGATCATGTTCAGCCGCCGGTCCAATTGGAAAAACGTCGCCGCCTTCTTTCCAGGCAACACCTGGCTCACCACCGGCACATACTGCAACCGTAGCGCCTGCGCCTGCCCGTCCGCCTCCAGCCAGTGCCGCACATAAATCAGAGCTTCCTGGTCTGTCATGGTTGCCCACATCTCCGCGTACTGCTTCAACAGCGCATACTTCTGGTTGTTCACGTCATGCAAGTCCTTCACGTAATGGTTGTAGATGGGCCAGAACTTTTGCGCTTCAACATCTGAAAGCGACATATTCTGCTCAATTACCTGCATTTTCATGGTCCGCAAATCTTTCCGGAGCAAAACGATGTCCTCATCCGTGATTGTGGGGGTGATGACCTTTTCCACGATCACCTGCTGCCCCTGCGTCTTCGTCCCTCGCGGCTTGGCTCGCGCCGTAACTATCCCTCCGCCAAGGGTTGTCGCCACCACCATTCCCGCAACAAACGCTCCCAATAAACCCGCCGCTGCCGTCATTTTGGTCTTCATAAACTTTCTCCTTAGCCGACACTTCACAATCTCGGACCGCCCCGCCAATCTCGTCGTACAAGGTACCTCATCAAGCTGGTTTATGGGTGTATGTGCGAACCCAAACTAGTCAAACTGGCAGAACTAACAGAGCCGAATGATACCAACCGGCACGAGTTATCGGGACTTGCCTCCGAATTTCGTCCACGTGTAGTCGTACCTCAGGCTGAAGCCGACAACCGCCGGACCATTGTTATGCACAAGTGCCTTGGCAAACTCGAAGATCAGCGTGTTTCGGGGATTCATAGAGATGGTCATTTCCGTGCCTAAAATAAAATTCTCTTGTGCATTGTTCTGAGGAATCGCGTCAACGGCGGTAGTGCCACGAAAGGAGTAACGCGTGTCGAACGAAGCCCAAATGTTGTCGGTGAACGAGTAGCTGATGTGTCCTTCGATTCCCGGTAGCGGATCTTGGCGCAGGATCTCCTTGCCGTGATACGAAGTGTTGGCCGTGTAGAACGAGACGTTCGTGTATGCATCGAACTCCCACTGCTGCTCGTGCCCAAACGGATGCGACCACCCGAGTTCCGGCTTGAACGACCAGCGATCGGAGCCGAGGTTGAGAATTTTGCTCGATTGATAGGAGCCCGTAGGTGCGGTCATTGTCAGGCTCAGACCCAGAGTAGTAGTGGGCTGGTAGTTTTTAAACTGTTCCACTGAAAGGGCCGGACCTCCTTTCAGCAACATGCCGAATGCATAGCTGGTGTCGCCCGCACCCGTGGTCGAGCGCTGGATGTTCGTGCCACTAATGGAGCCGCTCAGCCCGGCGACTGGGACACCCGCTTCGACCCACATCAAACGGTGAAAGAAGCCGAAGTAGCGCGTGTAATCGATGATTCCTTGATTGACGTTAAGTTTTGCGCCCGCGACAACGAGCGACGTATCCAGCGAGGCGTTGGCGTGCACGTAGGTATAGCCAAGTTCCAGCTGATTCGTCCCTACGGGCGTGTTTTCATAAGCACGCGGATCATTGAACTGGCCGCATGCTCGGTCAGGGACGTGTAGAACGGCCAGAACCAGGCACGGGAAGAACAGCCGTTTATTCATGACGGTAATTTCTTTTGCCAACAAAGACATGCAGCTAACCCAGATGTCCTGGTGACCTATCGGGAGTTGCTGTTCGTTGAAGTCTTTATTCTTCCCGCGAATCAGATCCGACGAAAACCCCGAAGCCAGCGTACCTACTGCTTCAGGGTCACTGGAGGTCCGCTGACTCGCTTCGCCTGAAGATTAACACTCACCTCGACCCGGTCGGCGATCTTGATGAAGGGAATGCCGCTGTTCATCCCGTACTGCTTACGGTCAAATGCCATCTTCCCCTGAATCGTGCCGGACCCTGTCCCCGCCCCGGTAACGGTGAGCGTCAGCTTCTCAGCTTTGGTCACGCCGCGTATCGTAAAGTTCCCATCCACTTCAAATGTGTCGGGACCGGTCTGAACTATCTTCGTCGACTTGAACGTGATCGACGGATTATTTTTTACATCGAAGAAATCCTTGCCTTTCAGCTTGCCGTTTTTCATGCCACTTCCGGTGTCCACGCTGTCAGCCTGAATCTCAATGTCCAAGACGCCCGTCGAGACATCCGTGGACGCAAAAGTCAGGGTCGCCTTCCATTTGTCGAATTTACCTTCGATAGCGACCGACGCCTCCACGTCAAAGGTAATTTTGCTTTCTACGGGTGTAACCTCGAACACAGGAACTCCCGGATTAGCCTGAGCGCGTGTCCCAGGTGCAAGCGCGCCGAACGCAGAAAGCAGTCCGAAAAAACCAAGCGCCAGCGTGCCCGTGACGATCTTCATTTGACTGCTGTTCATACTTCCTCTTCTCTTTCGGTTTTTTGGCGTGAACGAATGAAAATCTCGTGCTCGGACCCTGCCAGACTGGCGGACGCGCATGATCGACAAACGCAATCCGCGTGTTTCATAGGGGCCGTGCTTTCGACGTCACAATGAATGCTGCCCGGTCCATCGGTCCACTGACAAAACTGACAGGGGCAAGTGTTGGACTCAGCAGGAAGGCAGTTCAGAAATAAATGGGCTAACCGGTCTAGGTCATTGTTAACCCGGCGCTTACCGAAAAAGGTAGGTACTGGGTTCTGCGCTCAATGATTTGGTGGTCCTCCCTTGACCTGTTCATTCAAACTAATCCGGATTTAGGGCTGATTCACTCCCTGACTGGTTGTTTTGACAGTAGCGGCGAAATTGCCCTGCGGTATTGTCGAGCTATCTTCATCAAGAGTTGACCTGTTGCACATCGCGTCGTCTGCCAGATGGTCGCCGGCAAGGAGCACGAAATGAAACGCAGTCTTGCGGTACCGATACTTTTGGGAATTGCGCTGGTGGCAAGCACGGCCAAGCTGAAAGCCCAATCGAATGCCAAAGAAGAAGACCGTCTGGAGAACTCTGCCTTGGTAATAAAGGAGGCTATGGGTTTGCACTCGCGTATACCGCAGAAAGTCCTGGAGAAAGCGGAATGTGTGATTGTCATCCCGTCGGTCATCAAAGGAGCGGTCGGTTTCGGAGGAAGTTACGGTCGCGGTGCCATGAGTTGCCGAGGTGGGGAGGACTTTAACGGTCCCTGGACCTATCCGACGATGATGGCTCTGGAAGGCATGAGCTTCGGGCTGCAGGCCGGGGGCCAAGCGACGGACTTTGTGCTGCTGGTGATGAACGAGCGAGGAGCACGTGCGATTCTCGGCGGCAAGTTCAAAATAGGCGGGGACGCTGCTGCTGCTGCGGGTCCATTGGGCCGGGATTCGCAAGCGAATCTCGATATATACATGCGAACCACAATTTTGAGCTATTCAAGATCGCGCGGTCTGTTTGCTGGTGTTTCCCTAGAAGGTTCGACGCTGCGTCCCGATAATAGGGCCAATAGGAAGCTCTATGGCAAGGAGTTGAGCGCTCGAAGCATTGTGCTGGAAAACAAGGTGCCGTCGCCCGCACCAGGTTCAGCGGAGAAGTTAGTCGCGACCCTAAACAAATATGGGAAGAATCCTACGGAGACCTCCGCGTCCGCCCCCCAAAACAAGTAAAAAACTTGGTTGAACAAGCCTAGCCGCGGTACGTCATCCAAAATGGGAGAAGCATCGCAACGACGATACCGATGACGGTACTTGTTAGTCGGAGTCTACCGTGGTTGCTTTTCGCAAGCGGCTTCCTTCTGCAGTTGCGTAAATCCCCATCTTCTTTGAAAGCTCATTGGTCAATCGAGCGAAGCGATTCATGAAGTCACCCGCTGCGATAATGATACCGGACCAAAGTGTGTGTGGGAGCGACGCCCCGGACTTCGACAAAGCGCAGCGCAGGGCATACAGTTAAACCACAACAGCATGCGAAAAATCATGGCCGTATTGGCAGCTCCCGGTCTCATTGCGGGTATCTATATTTTTGTCGAGAGCTTTTCTGGACTCACGATGGAGAGATTGGGAGTCAGGGCGTTTCTCCTGCATCTGGGACTTTTTGCGTTTTTCATTCCTCTGATCGGTGTCGAGCGGTGGTCCAAAGGAGTGGACCCGTTTCGCGGAAGACCACGTTGGGTAATCCGCTGCGTGCAAATGCTCTTTCTCCTGTTTATTGTGGTCTTTCTAGCGTTTCTTGCAATGAGCCACGCTGCATCACCAGACATCATCAATGGCGAATATGTTTTGAATAGTCATGGAAAAATAATCGAGCACATTTCGGAACGAGACTACCTCTTCCTGAAGGGTTGGGAATTGCGGTTATTCGCGTCAGGCTGGGTGCTGACCTACTTCGCAGTCATGATGCTCTGGTGGTATCCACGGCAAGATGAGTGGACCGTGGTGATGCCGAATTGATCCGCGGACAGCTTTGCGCTAGTCGGCCAGGAAACCGTTGACACCGACCCAGAAGTTGGCGAGAGAACTGAGATTGCGTTTGTATGTGCGCGATACGGTTAATTCCTTGCCGCCCTTGAGGCGAAGAACATACTCGCCGGTATTCCACGGATGGATTTCCTCGACGAAGGAGCGATTGACCAAGACAGAACGATGAATGCGGATGAATCCATATGGTTCAAGTTTTTGGGCAATCGCGGTAATGGAATCGCGAAGCAGATAAGAGCCTGAGAGACGTTCCAGCAAGACGTAGTTACCTTGCGCTTCGACGACCGCAACATCGGACGGATCAATGAATAGAATGCTGCCCTTGGTCTTAATAGCGATGCGGGATGTTTTGGATACCAAATTCTCGAGGTAAGGCAGCAACTCCATGAATCGGGAGACGCGCTGGTCTTGCGTGCGGCGAATGGCTGCATCGAGGGCGCTGTTAAGCCTCTCGTCGGAAAAGGGCTTCAATACGTAGGCAACGGCGTGTTTTTCGAAGGCGGTAACTGCGTGCTGGTTGTGGGCGGTGACGAAGATGGTGGAGGGAACGGGCAGTTTTTGTGCATGCAGCCGATCGAGCAGTTCAATCCCAGACACTTCCGGCATGGGGATATCGACTAAGAGTACGTCGTAAGTCCGTTCTTGCAGCGCCTTTAAGGCATCGCAAATATCCACGGCCGAATCAACGACAAGCACATCCCGCCTGGCACGCAAAATCCCTTCTAACGCACTTCGAGCATGCGGTTCGTCACCCACGATCAAAATACGCATGGCCATTCGGTGACTTAGACGTGCTGAACAACTCTTTCGTAAGGTTAGTGCCCCGAGGAGAGGTAGGGGAAGGTCGCCTGGCAACCTTCGCCCCGTCCATGGCAAAAGCGAGACAGCCAAATTGGCTCCACAATTTGGAAGGGCGCCGAAGCGTCACTGATTTGGTACGTACTGCCAAGTGAATGGGGCGTAGCAACAAAGACGCGATGCGAAACGCAGGATGTGCGGGTCAAAGCAAAATTTCCCCATCTATCAATTCTCATATGCGCAGCGGAAATACATTCGCAAGTGATTGTAAAGACTGAGTAAGTGATTCGCGGATGTTTGGCGCGTTACCTGCAATCTGCACGGCCAGTACGGGGTGGGTCGCGAGGGTTCCTCGTCTTACTCGCAAAAATTATTGGCTTGTCTTATTGGAGGCGTGAATGCGTTTAATGCGTTTCTCAACTCTGATGCTATTCGTTGCAACGCTGTGCCTGCTCGCTGCGAGCGCAATCGCCCAGGAGACCACAGGTGGGTTACAGGGTACGGTGAAAGATCCGTCAGGGGCCACGGTTCCAAACGCTAAGGTGACAGTAACAACCAGTACGTTGGTAGGGGAAAAGCACGTCGTGACGGATACCAGCGGATATTTTAGGTTCGCGAATCTTCCACCCGGCAACTACTTGATTACGGTGACGGCAACGGGATTTGCAACCGCGAAACGCGAGTTGGAGATTGAAGTCGGCCACTTGCCCACCGTGGATTTTGCGCTGGAGGTCGGCAAGGCTTCGGAAGTTGTGGAAGTGAACTCCGCGGCGCCAGTCATTGATGTGACAACGAACGTGACGACGACCAACGTGACTGAAGACGTGATCAATTTCGTCCCACACGGAATATCGTTTCAGTCCGTGATTCAGTTTGCTCCGGCTGCGCGTAACGAACCCTTGATGGGGAATACCACGGCGACGGCGATGCAGAGCTTTAACTCTGCTGCGCCGGGGAATGGCAACGGGAGTTCTCAAGCAGGCAGCGCCGTAAATGGAAATACGTACGGATTTTCTGTGGCGGGCGGTTCAGATTCGGAGAATTCGTATCTTGTGGAAGGGCAAGAAACAGCGAACTTGATTGGCGGGTACTCGCACACCAACGTGCCGTTTGACTTCGTGCAAGAAGTGGAAATCAAGAATTCCGGAATCCAGGCAGAGCATGGTGGAGCGCTGGGCGGCGTAGTGAACGTGGTCATGAAGAAGGGCTCGAACCAGTATCACGGTGAGGTGTTCGCCCAATTAGAGAATGACGCTTTGGATGCGAATCAGCTTGCGCCTGTGGCTCGTTATAATCCGCTTTCCGCGCAAGCAACGCCCAATTGGGGAGTGCTCGATCCACAATTCCAGGAATATAGTCCGAAAAAAGATCACTTCAGCAGCATACTTCCGGGATTCACGCTCGGTGGCCCGATCTTGAAGGACCGGATTTTCGGCTTCATAGGTTTCAATCCGTGGATTCAGAACGATGAGCGCGGCGTGAATTACGCTCAACTGGGACCCGGGGGAGTGCCGGGACAATATGCAAATCTTGGTCTGGTGAACTTCAGCCAGAATACGCGTTCCTATTACACTACCGCGCGCATCGACCTGGCCGCGACGCAAAAGCTGCGCTTTTATGCTTCATGGCTTTATCAACTGCAGAAACAGTTTGGGGAGAACTTACCATTCCCCGACTCGTCGAACGGGCAGTACAACGCCAGTTCATCGGTGAAGCCGTCGACCTACGCGCATAGCCTTGGCTATACCGCGCCTAATTCCACCACAAATGTGGGCGCGGATTACAGTCTTAGCCCGCGACTGATTCTGACCGGGCGGTTCGGCTACTATTTTGAAAACTATCATGACTTCGGATTTCCGACGACAGGCACTCTGACCTCCTGGTTTACCAGCGGCGTCGGAGCGACAGACGTTTTCGGGAATCCGCTGCCGGCTTCTCTCCAGCAACCGCTGGGTTTCACCAATTTGGCGGCCAGCAACAGCTTTACGGTGCGTAACGCCAATAAAGCAATTCAGGGTGACGTGAGCGCTGCGTGGTTCAAGAGCGGATGGATGGGAACGCACAACTTCAAATTCGGCTATCAATTGAATCGACTGAGCAACGATGTGGCGCAGCACTACAACGTGCCGGTGGTGCAGTATTACGTTGGCAAGGGCGCGGTGTATACGCCTTTCGGGGCCGTGGGCATGGGGAATTGCGCGCAGTTCATCGCCGCGTACGGACAGTGCTCAGGCCAGTACGGATACGTCAACGTGCAGGATCTGGGAACGCAAGGAAAAGCGACCAGCTACAATCACGGGCTCTTCGCGCAAGATTCCTGGACCATCGCCAAGGGTGTGACGGTAAACCTTGGCGTTCGCCTGGAAAGAGAATACCTGCCAGCCGAGAATCAGCCGGAAGGTGGAATCAGCCATCCGATCGATTTCGGTTGGGGACAGAAGGTTGCGCCGCGCATCGGAGTCGCCTGGGACCCCACGCATCGCGGGAAGATGAAGATATTCGGAGGCTATGGACAGTTTTACGATCAGATGAAATTGAACCTGGCGATCAGTTCATTCGGCGGGGGGTACTGGGGCAACTGCTACTACGCGCTGAATACAGACAACGTTGCATCCATTGCACCGCTGTTTGACAACGCTGGCCGCTACTGCGGCGGAGTTGGCAGCAATTCGGCGACGCAGGCGAATTTCGGAGGTACAACGCCCGCCGGAATTACTTTCCTAGAAAACCAAAACTTCCGTGCCAATCCGACGACGTGTTCGACCTGCACGATTACCGAAGAGGGCGTAGCGCCTGGGCTGAATCCCTACGAACAGCATGAGACGACCCTGGGGTTTGATTATCAACTGACACCGACCGTGGCGTTTGAGGCGCGCTGGGACCGCCGGCGGCTGGACCACGTTATCGAAGATTCAGCTTTGGCCAATCCAAACATCGGTGAAACTTTCGTGATCGTCAATCCGGGCCAAGGCATAAACAACACGTACAACAACTTCTACAACTTCCTATACGGGCTCAACGCTGGGCAGCCGGGAGCTTCGCCTTGCTCAAATTGCCCGCCGACGATTCCGGCGATACGGGATTATGACGGCGTAGAGTTTCGCCTGACGAAGAATTCGAAGACGTGGAATGGAATGTTCTCGTACACGTGGAGCAGGTTGTGGGGCAACTACGCAGGCTTGACCAGTTCCATGCAAGAGGACGGAGGCGGAGGCCGTAACGCTCCTAACAACAGCCGCGCGTTTGACGAACCAATGTTCTCGTGGACCGCGAACGGCACGTCGAATGCCGGGCTCTTGCCGACGGATCGCCCGAATACTTTTAAGGGATACGTCTACTACCAAATACCTTGGCTGCGCAAAATGACTACAGACTTGGGCTTATATCAGGTTATGTATCAGGGGACGCCCGAAACCAGTTTCATGGACGTGGGCAATTCGGGGCCACTGTACGCACTGGCTGGCGGCGGGTACGGCACGAACATCGTGGGCCGCGGCAACTGGGTTGACGTCTCACAGGATCCCACAAACGGTTTAATTACGTTTGGCCCTCCACATCTCCAGCGAACTCCGTGGTATCTACAGACGGATTTCAATTTCCAGCAAACTTACAAGGTGAGCGAAGCGAAGACGCTTTCATTCTCTGCGACAGTGCAGAACATCTTCAATCAGAAGTCGGTCACGGCTGTGAACGAGGCAATCGACAGCGGTTTCGCGAATAACTTCATTACGCCAACTGGCCAGAACAGCTTTTCGGGTACGCCGTTCTACCAGTCCATTTTCCAACCTTATAACTACGCGGCTTTGGCGAACGCCGCGTACACAAACTCAAGCTGCCCGGCTGGCAAGAGTTGCGGGCCCCTCACGGTGAGCAGCGGGTACGGTCTGCCCAACCGGTATCAAATAGGCCGTACCATTCGGTTGACGGCGAGATTTACGTTCTAACGAGAAACGTCTTCGGACAGGGAGCCAACTCCGGATATGGAGCCGGCTCCTTTTTTCTTTGAGCACGCCGGACGAGCGTGGCGCGTCCGTCGGCGACGATGCGAATACCAATTCTAAAATTTCTAGGCACGAAGTTGGCTAGCGTAGCGACTTTCGCCGGCGCGCGAGTTGGACTTTTGCGACGAGTTCTCGATGCTCACTCTGAGTCTGCAGATGCCGTCCTGAATTTGATGTACCGTTGCACCGCCATAGCCAAGAATCAGGCCACTCTTCATCGGAGCGCCCAAGTAGCATGGGGACAGCGGCATCGCTGAGATTCCCATTGCGGCGGCTTCTTTCGAAACGGCGACATCGTCGTAGCCATCGGGCAGCAATGTCAGTAAGTGCATTCCAGCGTCTGTGCCAACTACTTGCAGCAAATCGCTCATATGAACATCGATCGCTTTCATCAGTGCTGCGCGCCGCTCCGCATAAAGCAGTCGCATCCTGCGTATATGGCGGGCAAAGTGCCCCTCACGGATGAAATCTGTGAGGACGGCTTGATACAGGGTTGACGAGCAAATATCGGCGGCTTCGCGAACCGCTGAGAATGCGGCTACCAAATCTTTGGGAATAACCAGGTAACCCAGGCGCAGTGACGGAAACATGACCTTACTGAAAGTGCCGATATAAATGACCCTTGCATCCGAGTCCATTCCTTGCAGAGAAGCGATCGGCCGACTTTCAAATCTGTACTCACTGTCGTAATCGTCTTCAATGATCCAAGCACCGGAGCGCGCAGCCCAATTGAGGAGAAGCATGCGCCGGGTAGCACTCATGGTTACGCCCGTCGGATATTGGTGGGATGGCGTGATGTAGACAGCTTGTGCTTTGGTTTGGCGACGAATGACACTCGGCACATCAATGCCTTCGTGATCGACCGGAACCGGAATTAATCGAGCGCCCGAAGTTGCGAATGCGTTGTGGGCTCCGGAATAGCCAGGTTCTTCGAGCAACACGCGGCCTTGGGAATCCAACAATGCGTGCGCGGAAATTTGTAATCCCTGTTGCGACCCTGTGGTAACCAGCACCTGCGATGCTTCACATCGAACGCCGCGTACTGTGCTGAGATATTCCGCAATGGCTTCGCGGAACGGCAGGTAGCCCAGCGGGCTGCCATAATTCATTACGCCTTTTGGCGGTTTCCGATTATGCCGAGCCACCAGTTTCGACCACACACTAGTTGGGAAGTGGTCGAGTGCGGGTAGGCTGACCCGGAACGCACCGAGATGCTTCAGCCACGACTGCTCAGGACCGCTGGCTAAGGTCTTGGCGCGTTCGGAGATCCGCCTCGGACTCGACTTCTCGGCAATTTGTCTCGGTGGTTTGCTGGTGTGCGCTTCGAGTGGGTCTATTGCTTCACGCGGAATGGACCGGGCAATGCAGGTGCCGGCGCCGACGAAAGTTTCGAAAAATCCTTCGGCCAGCAATTGTTCGTAGGCGTTGTAAACCGGGATGCGCGAAATCTTCAGCTCCGCCGCGAGACTTCTGGTTGACGGTACCCTTTGCCCAGGCCGCATACGGCCCTCGACGATAGCCCTTCGGAACCATTCATAGAGTTGCGAATACATCGGAGACTCGCCGCGAAAATCCAACGCAATCGGCGGAAACAAGCTGGCAGGTATTCGTTTCATCGTTTTGGCATCTAAAGTGGCCCTATCGTAACACGGCAGAGTGGCTATTGCGCCAAGCCACTCTGAGATTTAGTTTACGTCCATATATGACCCATTCAAAGCAAAATGCGAGCGGTCTGCACCAGCTGAGCAGCCACCCATCAACAGACTTTTCGGCGATTGAGATAGGGAGAGTGCGATGAAGACCGGCAGACATCCTCTTACTTGCCTTCTCGTTTTCGGCTTTCTTTTTCTACTGCATCCTTTGCGGGCACGCGCACAGCAAACTTCTGAGGGGCCGAAACTCCAGGACGGTCAACACGATTTCGATTTTTCCTTTGGCTACTGGAAAACACACATAAAACGGCGCCTCAATCCCTTGACTGGGTCCGACACATGGGTGGAATTCGATGGCATTTCTGTGGTGCGCAAACTTTGGAATGGCCGCGCCGGTCTTGGGGAGACCGAGGCCGATGGTCCCACGGGGCATATCGAGGCGCTGTCTCTGCGGCTGTACCACCCAGAAGCGCGGCAATGGAGCCTGACATATGCCAACGATAAGAGTGGCAGCCTGAGCATAGCCAGTATTGGTGCGTTTAAGAATGGGCGCGGAGAGTTCTTTGATACCGAGATCTTCAATGGCAAAAATGTTCTGGTTCGAAACGTCTGGTCCGACGTCACCCCGACTTCGTGCCACTTTGAGCAGGCGTTCTCCGAGGATGGAGGAAAAACCTGGGAAGTAAACTGGGACGCGACCGACACACGAATAGAAGAATCAGACTCTGCCAAACTCGCACTGCAGCATCGTCCTTCGCTGCTGCAGGCGCAGCATGATTTCGATTTCGAAATTGGTCATTTTAATATCCACCTGTCGCGTCTGCAGGATCGCCTGGCAGGCTCAACGACTTGGGTCGAGTTCGATGGCACTTCAGTAACTCGAGAAATTTGGGATGGCCAAGCCAACGTGGAGGAATTCGAAACGGACAGCTCACAGGGCCACATCGAAGGCATGACCCTGCGCCTCTACAATCCCGAGTCTCGCCAGTGGAGTATCTATTGGGCCAACAGCAAGGATGGCATGCTGGCCCAGCCCATGATCGGAGAATTCAAGAATGGACGCGGCGAGTTTTACGATCAGGAGCCTTGGAAGGGGCGATTCGTCTATGTTCGGTTTATTTGGTCCAACCTTACATCGAGCTCGCCGCATTTCGAGCAGGCCTACTCGGACGATGGAGGCAAAACTTGGGAAGTCAACTGGATCACGAATCAGACGCGCATAAACGATGAAATGAACAAAGTACACGGAAAGCGCAGGTCGGATACGACCACGCAGGCCGATGCAAGCGACCTGAGGAAGACACTATCGAGCCGGGCCCCAGCCCTAGCTTTACTTCGGAAATACTGAGGGAATCAGCAGTCGCGAAACTGTCAGTTCACACGGTCAAATCGCTGATGATTGTGAGCGCCAAAAAATAAAACTGGCGGAGAGGGTGGGATACGCACCATTGCCTCTCTGCGAGATGCTCGCATTTTCAGCAAGATGCCAAAAAAAGCGCATGAACACTGATGATTTCCACGTTCTCACCCTAGTCAACTGTTTCAACTATTTCAACTGTTTAGTCTTGATTTCGGCGGTGGTCGCAATAGGTCGAGAGGATATATCTCGGGGGATCGTTTCCAACTCGCCGCTTCGCGAGATCGCTCGACGTCTTGATCGAGCCGCCTCGACGATGAGCCGAGAGGTCTCGCGCATGGTAGTCGTTCGGCCTATCGCGCTCATGAAGCGGATGACGATGCTTGAGATTCGGCCTTGCGACCGAAGGGTGTGTCTTCTCGCCATGAATCGCAAGTTGCGCGACATCGCTGCGAGTAAACTGATTCTGGACTGGTCGCCCGAACAGATTTCCGGATGGCTGAAGACCCGGTATCCCGATGATGAGAGCATGCGCGTGTCCCATGAAACCAGTTACCGCAGCTTGTTCATTCAAGCCCGCGGAGTGCTGAAAAAGAGCTGATGGACCATCTGCGCTCGAAGCGCCGCATGCGCCGCTCACGACACGCAAGTGATGGCGGACAGTCCTGGGGTCAGATCGTCGATGCCATCTCGATCCGGGAAAGACCGGCGGAGGCCGAAGACCGAGGAATTCCCGGCCATTGGGAAGGCGCTCTGCTGGCCGGCGCGAAGAACAGCTTCATTGCGACCCTGGTCGAACGTCATTCGCGTTTTGCCATGCTGATCAAGATGCCGAGCAAAGAAACGGAAGTGGTCGTCGCCGCCTTGAGTCAGCATGTCCGTAAACTCCCCGCTACGCTGAAACGCTCGCTGACGTGGGACCGCGGACTGGAGATGGCGAAACACAAAGACTTTACGGTAGCCACGGATGTGCAGGTGTACATCTGCGATCCGCAAAGTCCTTGGCAACGCGGCACAAATGAAAATACCAATCTGCTGCTGCGACAATATTCCCCGCGAGGAACCGACTTGTCCGGCTTTTCTCAAGCGCAGCTCGTCGACCATCTGAGCTGGCAGCGGGGTCTATCAGAATTAGGTCTCTGACTTTGTCACAGAGGAGCGGTTTCCGAACCAGTTTGGAGGACGCCGATTTTCTCACTTCTGATTGCA
>DASXLU010000130.1:0-5090 GCA_036496065.1 Candidatus Acidiferrum sp. | reverse complement strand
CTTGTCACAAATTTTTTTGACGCTAGCCCGAACTTTCATGAATCTGACTCCCGTTCCCGGCGGATGGAACCCGCCACTACGAAATTCTTGGTGCTGCTCAGAGCGGCCCGCCTCAGAAGGCGGCCCCTACAAAACCTTGGTCGCCTAACGGCGCCGCCATAAACATATCCAACCGCCCGCCGCTATTTGTAGCGGTAGACGATGCGGCCACGGGTTAGATCGTAGGGTGATAGTTCCACCGCTACCTTGTCGCCCGCGAGAATACGGATAAAATTTTTGCGCATCTTGCCGGAAACATGCGCCAACACCTGGTGCTTGTTCTCGAGCTCGACGCGGAACATTGCGTTTGGCAACGGTTCGATGACCGTGGCCATCACTTCAATGGCGTCTTCCTTGGAATTTCCGGAATCGCTCTTCTCTTTTTTCTCGTACGGCTGCTTCGCCATAGTCTCCCGTGTTCACTTCTACTTCTTGTTTCTTACTACCAGGACGGCCCGGTCATTTCTTTCGGACGCGTCAAAATCCATGGCCCGTTGGCGGTGACTGCGACAGTGTGCTCGAAATGCGCCGAAGGACTGCCATCGGCCGTTTCCGCCACCAACTCGCCCCTCATCTGCACTTCCGGCCGGCCTGCGTTCACCATCGGTTCGACGGCGATGACCATGCCTTCCTGCAAACGAGCGCCGCGTCCCGGCTCCCCGTAATTCGGAAGATTGGGTTCATCGTGCATCTTGGTGCCAATGCCGTGTCCCACAAACTCCCGCACTACCGAATAACCGTGCTGCTCAACCCAACTCTGCACCGCGTGCCCGACATCGCCCAGGCGATTGCCCGGACGCATCTTGTCAATCGCGCGGTCCAGCGATTCCTTGGTCACGTCCAGGAGCTGCTGCAGCTCCGGGCTGATGCGACCTACCGGCACGGTTACTGCCGAATCTCCGTAGTAGCCGTCGACTTCCATGCCGAAGTCGATCGATACAATGTCGCCCTCAACCAACTTGCGCTTGGGCGACGGTATGCCATGCACGATTTCGCTATTCACCGACGTGCAGAGCACACATGGATAGCCGCGGTATCCTTTGAAGGCCGCTTTTCCCGGCCTTCCCGCGATGATCCCTTCGGCAACTCTCTCCAGGTCCATCGTGGTCAGCCCCGGCTTCACTTCCGACCGGAGCTTGTTCAAGACTTCGTGAACTACCTGTCCCGCGCGGTACATCTTTTCGAGTTCCGCCGCGCTGCGTAATTGAATCGCCATCGCCTTTTACCGCATCCCGCGCATGCTGGATACGAGCTGTTGGATGTCTTGCTTCACTTCATCGACACTTTTGCGCGCATCCACATCGTGCAAGTAGCCGAGCCGCCGGTAGTACGTAACCAGGGGCGCGGTTTGCTTCTCGTACGCCTGCAATCGCGGCCCAACAACTTCTTCGCGATCATCTGGACGGTGAATCAATTCGCCACCGTCGTTATCGCAAATCCCTTCCACTTTCGGCGGGCGCTCGTAAATATTATAAATCGCGCCGTCCTTGCTGCAGACCCTACGTCCAGTTAGCCGCCGCATCAGCACGTCGGTGCCGATGATCATGTGAATCACGAACGGCACTTTAAATCCGTGCTGCTTCAGCAATTCGCCCAGGTATTTCGCCTGCGCGACCGTTCGCGGAAATCCGTCAAAAACAAACCCGTGACTGCAATCCGCCCGCTCGATTCGCTCGGCCACCATCCGCAACACCAGCGAGTCTGGTACCAACTCGCCGCGTTCCATGATCGGCTTCGCCTTTAAGCCAAGCGGCGTGCCTTGGGAGACGTGCTCCCGAAGCATGTCACCGGTCGAAAGATGCGGCACACAGTAGCGCTTGGCCAGCTCTTTCGCCTGAGTGCCTTTTCCCGAGCCCGGAGGCCCAAGGAAAATCACCGCGCGGTCGAGTTTTGCCACGGGACGCTCTTCCAGCGCCACGTCTCGTCTCCCTTAACGACGGCTGCGCAAACGACCCTTACGCGCGAAGCCCTCGTAATTGCGCATGACGAGTTGTGCCTCAAGTTGCTGCACTGTATCCATCGCCACGCCGACCACGATTAGGAGCGAAGTTCCTCCGAAGTAAAACGCCACGCCGAGACCGTTCAATATCCACTGCGGAAAGTGCCGGTCGAACCAATCGCCGCCCAGCCAGACGGGCAAGTGGTTCAGGTGAATCCCCGCGATCATCCATTCCGGGAGCAGGCAAACGAGCGCGAGATACACCGCGCCGATAAACGTCAGCCGCTTCAGGATCATGCTCACGTACTCCGAGGTGCTGCGCCCCGGACGAATGCCAGGAATGAACCCGCCATTCTTGCGCATGTTGTCCGCAAGCTCCGTCGGATTGAAAACGATGCCGACATAGAAGAAGGCGAACAGGATGATCATCAGGATATAAATCAACGTGTACAGCGGCTCGCCCCACTTCAGCTTGTCCGCAATGCCCTTGAGGAACGGCCAGCGAGCACCCAACATCAGCGCTGCGGTGGCCGGAAATGCCAACAAAGAACTGGCGAAGATCGGCGGGATGACGCCACCGGAATTCACACGCAGCGGAAGATACGTGGACTGGCCGCCCATCATACGACGTCCCACCACGCGCTTGGCGTACTGCACCGGAATGCGGCGTTGCGCACCTTCGACGAAAACGATGAAAGCGACGACGGCGATCATCAATGCCAGCAATATCAAGATGGCTAGCGGAGTGAATGCGCCCCACGCTTGCGTCTTGGCCTTTTCGTACAAGTCCACGATGGCGCGCGGCAGGCCGACGACGATGCCGACAAAGATGATCAGCGACATGCCGTTGCCGATGCCACGTTCGCTGATCTGCTCGCCGAGCCACATGATGAAAGCCGAACCGGTGGTCAGGGTCAGAATCGTCAGCAGCGTAAAGCCGATGCCCGGGTGATACACGAGCGACTGGCCACCCAACGCACGCGACTGCAAAGCGCTGGCGATTGTGGTCGACTGGATGATGCTCAAGATAATGGTCAAGTAGCGCGTGTACTGGGTAATCTTGCGCCGGCCGAGCTCGCCCTCTTTTTGCAAGCGCTCCAGGTAGGGGAACACCACCGTCATCAACTGCAAGATGATGGACGAGGTGATGTACGGCATGATGCCCAACGCGAAGATGGTCATCTGGCGGAAATTACCGCCGCTGAACAAATCGAAGATGCCCAGCACCGAACCCTGGGATTGCCGGAACAAATCTTCCAGCACGGATGCGTTAATCCCAGGCGTAGGGATGTGCGCGCCCAAACGATAGACCGCCAGCAGCGCCAGGGTAAAGAACAGGCGCTTCCGCAGGTCTTCGATGCGGAAGAGATTGGCGAAAGCTTGTAAGAAACGATTAAACATTCGTGTCCCTAAGTCTTGCGATTACGCTACTACCTCGAATGCGCCGCCCGCCTTGGTGATTTTTTCCTTGGCAGAAGCGCTGAATGCATGAGCGTGAATGGTGAGCTTGGTCTTGAGCTCGCCATCACCAAGAACCTTGATGGGATCAGTGGCGCGACGAATGAAACCGTGCGCGCGCAACAGATCCGGAGTTACCGTCTCGCCCTCGGGAAACACGTTGAGTTCCTCGAGATTGATAACGGAATACGACACGCCAAACGGATTGTGAAATCCACGCTTGGGAATGCGGCGATGCAACGGCATCTGTCCGCCTTCAAATCCACGCCGGCGCGAATAGCCGCGGCGAGATTTCTGTCCCTTGTTACCGGAACCGGAGGTCTTGCCGAGCTTGGAGCCCATACCGCGGCCCACGCGAACTTTTTTCTTGCGGGAGCCCTTAGGCGGCCGCAACGTCGATAAACTGACCGGCTTGCGGTCTTTTTTCTCTTTGTCTGCCATGAATTACTCCACCACTTCCACGAGGTGCCGGACCTTGTGAATCATGCCGCGAGTTTCCGGCGTGTCCTGGCGCTCGACGACCTGATGCATTCTGCGCAAGCCAAGGCCACGAATGGTGGCGCGCATATCATCGGTGCTGCCGATGAAGCTCTTGACCCACTTTACTTTCACGGTACCTGCGCTCTTGGCGCTTTTCTTTTCGCCTGCCATCACTTACTCCCCTGCGACCTTCTGGGTCTGTTCCGGCTGCTTTTCGATCTTCGGCGGCCTGCCACTGATCTCTTCGATAGTCTTGGAGCGCGTTTCGGCAACCTGGCCGGCATCCTTCAAGCTGAGAAGAGCGGCGAAGGTAGCCTTAATGACGTTGTGCGGGTTCGAAGTGCCCAGCGACTTGGTCAGCACATTGGTAATTCCCGCAACCTGCATGACCTTGCGAACCGGGCCGCCAGCGATGACGCCAGTGCCTTCGGAGGCGGGCTTGAGCAGAACTTGCGCCGAGCCGTAGCGTCCGGTGACCTGATGCGGAATGGTGGTGCCCTTCATGTTCAACTTGATCAAATTCTTTTTGGCCTGCTCGATGCCCTTCTTGATGGCCATGGGCACTTCGCGAGCTTTGCCCATGCCGAAACCGGCATGTCCGCGGCTATCGCCAACAACGACGAGCGCGGAGAAGCTAAGATTTTTGCCACCCTTTACGACCTTGGTAACGCGATTGATCGCGACAACGTCATCCTTCAAATCGGAAGGATTCACTTCGAGAATTCGCCGTACTGCCAGACTGTCACGCAAAATTTGCTTCGACATAAATTAGAACTGTAACCCCGCTTCCCGCGCCGCATCTGCGAGCGCCTTGACGCGGCCGTGATACTTGTAACCGCCGCGGTCGAACACCACCTTGCTCACACCGGCTGCCTTGGCGCGCTCGGCAATGTATTTGCCAACCGCCTTGGCCGAGGCGATGTTGCCACCACCCTTTAAATTCTTTTTGGTTTCCTTGTCGACCGAGCTGGCCGAAACCAGCGTGCGTCCACTACGGTCGTCAATCACCTGCACGTAGATGTGTCCCACGGAGCGATACACGCACAGGCGCGGCCGCTCTGGAGTTCCCTCGACGCGGGTGCGCACGCGCGCGTGAATGCGCTTGCGATTCTGATTCTTGGACATCTTGCGAACTGATACCGATCCCACTGTGCATCTCCCTTACAGTTATGCG
>DASXLU010000129.1:0-4959 GCA_036496065.1 Candidatus Acidiferrum sp. | reverse complement strand
GCGCAAGGACGCGCCGCTACGACGAGCCGTCCAACGATCCGGGACCATTATCGCCACACCAATTCTATCCGGATTGCACCATCGCTACGCGCGGATATGATTTTCGGGAAGGACATGGATCGGGATTGGAGGAAAAGCCCAGCAATCGGAGCCATTCCAGGGAGAAATCGGATCATGAATGCGATCACGACGTTCGCGGCGATGACATGCAGCCGATGGAGGTATGAACATGCCGACTATTCTTGAAGGAAAAGTTGCACTCGTAACAGGAGTAAGCCACGACGGACAGATCGGGCAAGCCGTGGCCAAGAAATTGGCAGAGAACGGCACCGCGCTCGCGATTTGCGCGCGCACGCAGAGCAATGTGGAAACGCGCGCGGAAGAGCTGCGCCAAGCCGGCGCACGCGTGCTCGCCCTTTCCGCGTCTCTGACCGATGAATCCCAGCTGCGTCAGTTGATGGAACGCGTCCTAGGTGAATACAAGCGGATCGACATTCTGGTCAATCTGGCGGGGGGCCTTACCCGCTACAAGCCGGTAGTCGAACACAGCCTGGACGATTGGAACCACGAATTGAACAATAACCTCCTAAGCGCTTTTTTGACCTCAAGAGCAGTATTCCCGCACATGCAGCAAGCCGGCGGCGGGGCAATCATCAACTTCGCTCGCGCCGGACTCTCGCAGGCCAACATGGTCGCCTATAATTGCGCCAAGGCCGGAATCGAGGCTCTGACACGCACGCTGGCGCTGGAAGGAAGAGATTCTGCAATCCGCGTCAATGCCGTGGCGCCCGGGCTTGTCGATACGGCGTCGAACATTGCCACGATGAAGCCCAAAGACCTGAAGCGCTGGGCCAAACGCGAGGACATCGCTGATACCGTTGTCTTCCTCGCCTCTCAAGCCGCTGCAGGAATTACGGGTCAAGTGATCGCAGTAACGGGTGGCGGATTGTAGCAAGCAAGAGTGCTACTTTGTCCGATCGAGATCATCGGGTTTCCGTTAATGATACGGGGCCCGGCTCAACGTCCCGACCTTAATCATGGACGGTTACACAGCCACGCGCCGGATCAAAGCCGATCCCGCGCTGCGATCGATACCGATCATCGCGGTCACCTCCTACGCGCTCAACGGAGAGGATAAGATCGCGAAGGCGGCGGGCTGTGATTACTATGTGCCGAAGCCCTACAGCCCGCGCGGACTCTTGGCGAAAATCCGTCAGCTTCTGTCTTAGACCGCCGATTATTTGCTGCGGTGCAAGAGTCCGCTTTTGGCGCGTTTCGGACATCCGAGGCGCGCTCACGAATGTCCGTTGTTGAAGCTAAAGCGGAAGTAGGGCGAACGCTGGTCGAAGTCGCCTTTTGACCCATGTGAGACATGGCGTACTTCTTATCTTCGGTGCCCCTGGCTGGGCCGCTGACGGAGCAGCAGCTATTGACTTAGTGTTGGAAGTCTATCGCTTGTAGAATTAGCCCGACACGCCATCTCACACTGCAATTGCCATGCAACCAATATTGATCCTACAACTCATAGGTCTGCTAACGGTGGCGAATGGGATACCGGTTATTGCACTAAAACTATTCGGTAATATTTTTGCTCAGCCTCTTGATGGCGGTGTCATTTTTTTTGATCTTCGACCTCTTTTTGGGCCTTCGAAGACAAACGCGGAATTGTATTTTCGACCATTACAACAACGGCATTCGCGCCGTTGATTGGACTGGAATGGAAGATCGGAGTTGTTGTCGCGATTATGGCCATGACGGGTGACCTCTTCTCTAGCTTTTTGAAGCGCAGAATGAACCTACCTTCGAGTAGCCAGGCATGGGGGCTCGACCAGATACCTGAATCGCTATTTCCGGCACTGGCTTGCCGGGCAATGCTTGGGTTGACCGTTCTTGACATTATTCTCGTGGTGGGACTCTTTTCTATCGGCGTAAATCTGTTATCACTTTTGCTTTTCAAATGGGGCATTCGCGACCGCCCATTCTAGACCGACGCGCCTCAGGCGCTTGAATTTAGATGATGCAAAGTAATTTCTGGCGGGCAGTTGAACCTTGCAGGAACGATTGATGATCCCGCTCCAACTGACGTGTAGCCGATCATATCGTTATATTTCCACGCACCCGAGCCCATATGTCGCGGAAGCACCGAGTCTAAGGTGAGCGGAATACGGCCGGGGAGACAAATTTGACCTCCATGGGTATGGCCACTTAGCAATAGATTGAAGTCAGCATACGCGGCTTGGCGATAGATTTCCGGTGTGTGCGAAAGAAGGATTGAGAACTCGTCTCGCGGTATCTCGGACGCGACTTTTTCAATTTTACCGGTACGGTAGAAGTGTGCGTCGTCGATCCCTGCTAGATAGATGTGTTGATTGTCACGCTCAATTGTTATGCTTTCATTGAGCAACATTCGAATACCAATTTCTTCCAGTCCTGGCGTCATGCGGATGGTGTCATGATCTCCTAAGACGCCATAGAGTGGTTTTCTAAGCTCGGCGCATACGCGTGCCATGCCCAATAAAGTCTCCTCATAGGGTCCAAATGATTTACCTCTGTAATCGCCCGTGAAAACGCAAAGATCGTACTTAATTTCTTGCAAAATGCCCCTGAGATGCTCCATTGCGCCTTGATTCATATCCACATGCAAATCGCTAAGATGAAGGATTACGAATCCATCAAACGCCTTAGGAATTTTGGGCAGCCGGATGTGGTTGTGCCGCACTTCGATTTGGGCGGCGTTTCTGCAACCGCGCCCATATAATCCTGTCAACTTCAGGCAAGTTCGGATCATTAAAGGGGACAAGCGCAAATTCCCGATGTGAAAATAATCTATTCCCTGGTCAAAAACCTGGGCTTCATGCTCATTTTCAATGTCGAAACGCAACCTCGCATGCAACCGTCCAAGACGCTTCTCCAAAAGTTCATAAACGTCTTGTGTTGTCACTTAGTGGTCTCGAATCTAAAGCGGTTTCTGCTTCGGCATGATCACGGGATGGATATCCAGTTGCGGAAATATGCATGTTTTCGGCGAAGGAGCCAGATGGACGGAGCAGATGAACACCGCCCTGCGCAAGGCGCGCATTTAAAGTAGAACCTATCTCAAAATTACGGCGCGCTGTCGATCCGCTATAAATGCGGAATGATTCGGCTCACAAACGAACAGTGGGAGCGCATTCGGAAACATTTTCCGGAGGAGCATATTGCCGATGGACGTCCGGGAGGTAAGCCGATACCGACCCGTCATGTGCTGGAAGCAGTGCTGTGGATTCTCAACACAGGTGCGCAGTGGCACATGCTGCCGCAAAGCTATCCGAACTACAAAACTGTGCATCGACGGTTTCAGACTTGGTGCTGCAACGAGATTTTGCGTCGGGTTTTGACCGACGTTGCCAACGAGCTTCGCGACAAAGGCGCGTTAGATGAAGAAGAATGCTTCATCGACGCGACGTTCGTGATGGCCAAAGGCGGCGGCGCGGATGTCGGAGCCACAAAGCGCGGAAAAGGCATGAAAATCATGGCGATTGTGGATCGCCATGGCTTGCCGCTCTCGGTCAGCACGCACGCTGCGAACGCAGATTGAGTCGCTTTCTTCCGGATACGACAGCTTTAACGCAACAACTCGTTCTCATGCAGTTCCTTGATCTTCTTGGTTTACAGCGAGACCGTCGCATTGCCCCAACCGAAGCTGTTATTTGCAGGAATCTCGGCGATTTCCGGCTCAAAGGAAGCGGGAATTACTGAGTTTTTGGGCACATGAGGTCTTGAGAGCGGACACAGCGTTTCATACCTGCCTGTGGGTGCGGATATCGCTGCGGCGGTCTGTATTCTTTTCGCGGGCCATCGGCACTCTCCCGTGACTGCGCAGAGGCGGGTCGTGGCCGAGAGGGACAACAATACGGAACTGCGACATGACCACGGCAAAGCCACGCCCACCGCTCGCGCCGGGTGAAACCCGAGCCTATCCGGCGCTGCCGCTGCGCGACATCGTCGTATTTCCGCACATGATCGCGGCCCTCTTCGTCGGACGCAAGAAGTCAATCCTCGCACTCGAGGAGGCGATTCGGTCCGACACCTTCATCCTACTCGCCACCCAGAAGAACGCGTCCGACGATGAGCCGGCGCCCGAGGCGATCTACGAGATCGGCACGCTTGCGAGCGTGCTGCAACTGCTCAAGCTCCCCGACGGCATCGTCAAGGTACTGGTCGAGGGCGCTCAGCGCGCGAAAATGGTCAAGTACACCGATTGCAGCGAGTATTACGAGGCCGAGGCGGTCGCGCTCGGCGACACGATGGGTGAGCGCCTCGAAGCGGAAGCCTTAGCGCGCGCGGCCACTACCGAGTTCGAGAGCTACGTGAAGCTCAACAAGAAGGTGCCGCCCGATGTAGTCGGCGTCGTCCAGCAGATTGAGGACCATGCCAAGCTCGCCGACATGATCGCCGCGCACCTGGCCCTCAAGATTCCCGACCGGCAGGCGATCCTGGAGACCACGGCGGTCAACGAGCGGCTGGAGAAGGTGCTCGGCCTGATGAAGAGTGAAATCTCCGTACTGCAGGTCGAGAAACGCATCCGCACCCGCGTCAAGCGGCAAATGGAGAAGACCGAGCGCGAGTATTTTCTCAACGAGCAGATGAAGGCGATCCGGAAGGAGCTAGGCGACGAGGAAGGTCGCGACGAGTTCGCCGAGATCGAGGACAAGATCAAGAAAACCAAGCTCTCGAAGGAGGCGCGCGAGAAGGCGACGCACGAGCTCAAGAAGTTCCGGCTGATATCGCCGATGTCGGCGGAAGGCACCGTCGTGCGCAACTACCTCGACTGGCTGTTGTCGATCCCGTGGAATAAGAAGTCGAAGACCAATAAGGATCTCGTCCACGCCCAGCAGATCCTCGACCACGACCATTACGGGCTCGAGAAGGTCAAAGAGCGCATCGTCGAATATCTCGCCGTGCAGCAGCGCGCCAACA
>DASXLU010000128.1:0-10912 GCA_036496065.1 Candidatus Acidiferrum sp. | reverse complement strand
CGCCAATTTCTACGACAAGGTGGACCGAGCGTTTCCCGAGGCTCGCCCCAGACTCAAGTTCAATGAAGCCCTGCGTGCTGTTCTCGATTTGCTGGCCAGCGACCTTATCGCCAACACGCAGCGTCTCGTTCAGCAATCGGGTGCGCAGACTGTGGACGATATTCGCCGCGCCCCCAACCGTCTCGCTTGTTTCAGCGATCCAGCGCGCGAACAGAATAGCCAGCTAAAGCGATTCCTCTTTTCGCACATCTACACCCATCCGTTTATTACCGAAGATTGCGATCGCTCTGTGCGTTGCCTGGAGGAGCTCTTCACCTTTTATCTGCAGCAGCGCGGCTCAATGCCCGAGTCCCACGAGGCTATGGCCGTCGGCGAGCCTCGGCACATAGTTGTTTGCGACTACATTGCGGGCATGACCGATCAGTTTTTGTTGCGGCAGCACGCCGAATTCCTCGGATCCTGTGACTCCACTCCTTCTGTCGAGCGCCCACTCCGGATAGAATGATGTCGTTTTCCGGAGTTCGAAACATGCGTCCACGTCGCAACGTCGGTTTAGTCCTGCTGTTTGCGCTGTGTGTTGTTTTCGCCGCGTCCGTTGCTGCGCAGATTCCCGGCCTCACTTCCGCTCCGGCGGCTTCCGCTTCGCAGCCGACGCCAGTCCCGAAGGATCCCCTAAACCGCGAAACTCCGCGCGGCACGATTCTCGGCTTCATCAAAGCTGCGGGCGAAGAGCGCTACTCGGTCGCGGTACAGTATTTCCAGCCGAGCACCGGCCGACATCGCGCTGCTATCGAAGACGAACAAGAGCTCGCATCGCAACTCTTCGATATTCTCAGCCGCAAATTTACAGGTCCCTTGGACTTCATCAGTAGCGATCCAATCGGTCGTCTTGATGACGGTTTGCCTGCAGACCAAGAAAAAATCGGCGGCGTGCTCGGGCTTAGCGAAGACTTTCCAATTTATCTCGTTCGTATAGACGACGAGAATGGCCGCAGGCTTTGGTATATTTCACGCAAAACCCTCGATCAAGTACCGCAGTCGTACGAAACGATCCAGCACCCGCAACTCGAGAAGAGAATTCCTCAGGTTTTGATCACTCATCGTTTTCTGGCTATGCCGCTCTGGCAGTGGCTGGCGCTGGTGTTTTTCATACCGGTCGCTTGGCTGTTTGCCCGGCTCATTACGTATATCGCACATCTGGGAATTCAGAAATGGCGCAAATCGCGCGGCGCCGCGTTTCCGCCTCTCGATCCATTTTTTAGCTTCGATCCCATAACGCTCGCCATCACGGTTCTCATTCACTACTGGTTTGTAATTTCTACCGGCACGTCGATTCTCTATAGGTTGTATTACGTACGTGTAATTCGCATTTTACTTGGCATAGCTTTTTATTGGATCCTCACCAGGATCACCCGGCTGATTTCCCGCAAGATTGGCACCAGCCTCGGCAACCGCGGAATGTATGCCGAGCGGTCCATCGTTTCCCTCGTCCGTCGATTCGTCGAAGTCATCATCTTCTTGTTTGTTACTTTGACCGTTCTAAACAGCATCGGAGTGGATATCACCACCGCGCTCGCCGGCGTGGGTATCGGCGGCTTGGCTTTGGGCCTCGGCGCGCAAAAGACGTTCGAAAATGTTTTTGGCGGCGTCTCCATCCTCTTCGATAAGGTCGTGGTGATCGGCGACGTTTGCAAAATCAACAATCAGACTGGCACCATCGAAGACATCGGCCTGCGCTCTACACGCCTTCGTACCCCGGAACGCACTGTGCTTTCCATTCCCAATGGCGTGATGGCTACTTCGACCATCGAGAATCTTCGCTTCCGCGACAAATTTCTTTGCCAACAGATCATTCGGCTTCGCTACGACTTATCTCCAGATCACCTTCGTTACGTATTGGGGGAGTTGCGGGGCATTCTTGCTCGCAATCCCAAAGTAGAAGAGCCTTCCGCTCGTGCGCGCTTCCTGCGTTTCTCCGAATACGCGCTGGAGGTCGAGATTTTTGCCTATATTCTGGAATCGGACTACAACCAATATTTAGCGGTGCAAGAGGAACTGCTGCTCGAGATGATGGACGCGCTCGAGCAAGCTGGCGCCGTCATTGCCCTGCCTTCGCAGGCGACTATCGTCACCAAGGATTCTTGGATCGATCCAGAAAAAGCGAAAGCCGTTAAAGCCGCCATCGAGAAGAGTCGCGAACCGGATGGCTCCGGTCCCAGTGGAATTCCTCCAAGATAAGCCTGCCCAGTTCCAGTGAATACGCTACTGCCCAAACGTATTGCACGCCTGCACGGTGCCGCTGTTGTACCCCTTGTTGAACCAGCTCATCCGCTGATCCGAGCTTCCGTGCGTGAAAGTTTCCGGCTGTACCCGGCCGCGCGTCATTTTTTGGATGTGATCATCGCCCACTGCTGCCGCCGCCCCTAGCGCGGACTGGATGTCCCCGGCCTCCAGTAGGTTTCGTTGCTGCGTGGAATGCGCCCAGACGCCCGCAAAGCAATCCGCCTGCAGTTCCAGTCGCACAGAGACTTGGTTGGCCGCCCCCGGATTTCCTTGCTGCAATCGCCGTGCCTGATTTTCGATTCCTAATATTTTCTGCACGTGATGCCCAATTTCGTGGGCCAGCACGTACGCCTTGGCGAATTCGCCCGAAGCGCCAAAACGTCGTTGCAATTCGTCGTAAAAGCCTAGGTCAATATAGACCCTTTCGTCCGCGGGACAGTAAAACGGTCCGGTTGCCGCATCGGCGCTGCCGCAACCCGATTGTGTGGCATCGCGAAACAGCACCAGCTTCGCATGTCGATAAGGTGTGCCGGTCTGCTGGGGCAGCACATCGGTCCAAGTCTTCTGCACGTCATCCAGCACAAACGACACGAACTGCACGGTGGGTTTTTCCGCCTCATCCCGTGCCGGATTCGGTGTACTCGCCACCGACGAGGTTGGCGACGTGGCGCCCCCTCCACCAAGCAGCGCAAAGAAGTTAGTTTTAAAGACCAAGCTCAGCACAAACAGAATAATGATCCCGCCAATGCCTAGGCGCAGCCCGCCAAAGCCGAAGCCTCCGCCGCCTCCTCCACTCTGATCTCGGCGATCCTCAATGTCGTCGCTCTGTCCTCCGGGTGTCCAGCGCATGGGATTCTCCTTGACTCAGGCGGGTCTAAGTCCCAACTAGGGTTCGAACGACGGGCGGCAGAAACGCATAGATCCTACCACGCAGCATTGAGGCCGCCCATCCAGATTCTCGGCGCGTGCCAGCGACACGGGGCGGATGTCACGAAGGATTAATTTGATGTAATTTGGTGGCGCCGTCCCACAGAGGGACCTAGGGGTACTGGAAAACGCCTGCTCAAACCAATCTTTTCGGCCCAATAGCTTGCTCCCGCCCAATTGCGCCCACGAGCACGTAATGTACAATCAGCAACCCTATGGAGGCGCCTCATGCGCATGAAATCCGGCACAAACCCGTGGACCCTCACAATCCTTTTCTCTTTGTCGATTTTGACAATTGCGCTCGTTGCGCAGCAATCTAATTCCTTAACGATCGCCGGACAAACGGGTTCCGCCAAAGTCATCCAGGTCAATGGCCGCAACTACGTTGAAGTCGAAAGCCTCGCGCGCCTCACAAATAGTTCGCTCAGCTTCAACGGAAACCAGATCATCTTGAACATGGGTGGTGGGTCCGCAAATTCGCCCGCAACCTCGAATGCCCCCGAGGGTTTTTCCAGAGATTTTCTCACTGCGGGTATCGAAGCCATGGCGCAGATTCGCGAATGGCACGCTGCTCTTCGCAACGCCATCGAGCGCGGCACCCCCGTCAGCAACGATTGGCTAGTTGCGTATCGCAACCAGGCGCAACAAGCAGTGCGCCTCGCGTCCGTCGCGGTCAACACTGGCGCGGACAAGAATGCGATGCCCCTTCTGACTAGCGAGTTCAACAGCATGGGCAAGCTCACCGATAAATACGTTGGGATCGCCGACTCGCGCACCTACATTCCTACTGACTCGTTGGCGAACGACGTCCTCGAACAGAAAATTCGTAATTGCGGCCGGTCATTGGCGGCGATGGCCAGCTCTAATCAATTTAGTGACGATGGTTCCTGCACTACACCGGTTCCCGCGCAATGAGTTCTTAAGTCTCGGCGATCCATTGCTGCACGGCTTCGATACAGCGCGCAACTCAGCTTTACAACTGCTCGTCTCACACGGTAAAAAGTTTCCTTATCCCAAATGGGAGGATGATATGAAACGGATTGCACTGCGGACAGCGGCGGTTCTGGGATTGATTTTGCTGGCGTCAATGTGGATGGACGTGCGCAGCACCAAGGCCGACCCACAGTCGAATACATTTGGCTCGCCTTGCGTTTCCTACGTGCCACAGTCCTGGGGCGAATACAAGGGCGGCAGCTACCAGACCGGCTTGGCTTTTCAGGATGGCAAGGGCACTCTGCGTTTTGTGACAAACATGCCGTGCGATGGCACTCCGCTGCCAGTATTGGAAATTCGCCGTTCGGCAGCAACCAACAATAATAACTAGCTGTCGTACGATTCCTGTGTGACCCAGAGAGTTTCGCAATCCATCCGCCAAGAGTATTGCCCCAGCCAAAATTGACGCCGTAGAACTTCCGGCACTAGGATGAGGGCATGATGCGACGAAGAGAATTTGTAGCGGGTGGTGCGACGGCGATGCTGCTCAGCGCTGCGCGTCTGCGTGCGGCGGATCTCAGCCAATTTAATCTGGGCGTAATCACAGACGAGGTCTCGCAAGACTTTGAGAAGGCGCTGGTCTGGGCCAAGGGATTCGGACTCGAGTGGGTCGAGCTGCGCTTCCTGTGGAACAAATATGTCATTGACTTAAACGCCGATGAAGTGGAGCAAGCTAAAGCTTTGCTGGCGAAACATGGATTGCGTGTTTCGGTTATTGATTCGCCGTATTTCAAAACCTTGCTGCCTGGCACAGAATCGCGCTTTCTTGACAAGAAAGATCCTCTGCAAGGAGGCTACGCCAAACAAGAAAAGGTGTTGGAACACGCCGTCGCCCGCGCCAAAGACTTCGGCACTGACAAGATTCGCATCTTCGCGTTTCTCCGCGTTGCCGATCCGAAAACTGTGTTCGACAAGGTTGCACGTGAACTCCAGAAGACCGCGGACTACGCCAAACAAGATGGGATTCGCCTGGTGGTCGAAAATGAATTCACCTGCAACGTGGCGACCGGAGTGGAAGGCGCGGAGATGCTGAAGGCAGTCCCGTCTCCCGCCCTTGGCTTCAACTGGGACCCCGGCAATGCTTTCGAAGCTGGCGAATTGAAGCCCTATCCCGATGGCTACGCGCCGCTCGACAAGAAACGCCTCTGGCATATGCATCTGAAAGATGCTCAGGAAAATCCCAACGGCTCTGGTCCACTCTGGCGGCCTGTTGGCGGTGGCAAGATCGACTACGTAGGCCAATTTCGCGCACTGCTAAAGGATGGCTATTCTGGCACCATGTCTCTGGAGACTCATTACCTGAACGCCGCCAAGAACAAAGAGGCTTCCAGCCGAGAATCGATGGATGGCATCCTCGACGTGATTCGCAATGCCTGACCGTTGCGTGTCGCAGATTGAGCCTTGAGCCATGACTAAAATTGCCCGACGAGAATTCATCGCAGCCAGCGCCGCAACAATCGCCGGCTTGGCTTGCAGTCGTAGCGCTCTCAGCAGCGACGCGCCGAAGCTTCCGCTGGCGTTCTCCACATTGGGTTGTCCGGCATGGGATTGGGCAAAGGTTTTAGACTCCGCCCAATCCGATGGATTCGCCGCAATTGAACTTCGTGGGCTCAAGGGCAATATGGATTTGCCGTCGCTTTTAGAATTCACGCCCGACGCAATCCCGCAACGCAAACAGGAACTCGCCGCGCACAATCTGAAGTTGTCGTGCGTGAGCAGTTCCGCAGAACTCCACACCAAAGATCCCGCGGCTCGCGCGAGGGCGCTCGCCGATGCCAAGCGCTTCATCGACTTGGCTTCGGCCCTCGGTGCGCCGTATGTGCGCGTCTTCGGAAATAAAATCGATGGCCCCAAGGAAGAAGTGATGGCTCGGGTCGTTGCCGGCTTGCAAGAACTAGGTGGCTATGCTGGAAGCCGCGACGTCATTGTCATTATCGAATCACATGGCGACTTCGTCGATTCCCCCACGCTGAAAACGCTTCTGACCCGAGCCGATTCACAAAATGTCGGCCTGCTCTGGGACGCTCATCACACTTTTGCGGCTGGCCATGAAGAGCCCGAGCATACCGTTCAGGAATTAGGCATGTGGATTCGCCACACGCACCTGAAAGACTCTGTTCCAGACGGCAAGGATCGCAAATACGTACAAACCGGCGCCGGTGACGTGCCTGTTGAGCGCCAGGTCCTCGCCCTGCGTAAGATTGGATACAAGGGATACTTCTGCTTTGAGTGGGAAAAGGTTTGGCACCCGGACCTGATGCCTCCCGAAGAGGTGTTCCCACAATACGTGAAGGTGGTGGGCGGCTATCTGCAGGAACCGTTGAAGTCTTAAATATTTCCAAAATCTGGAGATGCCCTTTGCGTCTGCTTTCCTTCCGCTTCACCCTCACCTGCCGCCGGACCACCAAGGTCCTTTCGGTACTAGGAGATGGCATTGACCGCAACGCCCCAAAAAGCCTCCGAAACACAGCCCGCTTTCTTGACTTACGGCCTAACTGCCGAAATAATGGGATAGCATGAGCGTACGCGCTGGAGGCGCCGAAGATATGTTCCTTGATGTTAAGGATCTTGCCGTCCGCAAAGTGCGCATCCGGAAAAGTTATGCCCCCGGAAGCATTGATTACGGCATCAGCGAAGTGAAGCAAGCGGGACCGCTGGAGGTCACCGCTTCGGCGGAATTGCTGGAAGGCCAGATCCGCATCACCGGCGAGTTGGAAACGAAGATCGAAATGGTGTGTGCCCGCTGTCTGGAACCAGTAATCGAAGATGTTCATCGGGATTTCGACTTGTTTTACCAACCGCTTCCCAAGGGTACCAGGCACGAAGAAGAGCGGTTGAAAGATGACGATACGGAGATAGGTTTTTTTGAAGGAGAAGGCCTGTTCCTGGCCGACGTGCTGAAGGAACAGGTTTTGTTATCCTTGCCCATGAAAGTAATCTGCCAAAGCGATTGCCGCGGACTGTGCCCCACCTGTGGCGCGAGCTTGAATCATGAAGAGTGCCGCTGCGAGACCCATGCCAGCGACCCACGACTGGCTCCCCTCGCTCGGCTGAAGCAGGACTGGCTCAAGAAACAATAAGGGTTCGGTTGGAACGCGGCGGTGCCGCTGCATGATGTGTGTGTTTTCGGGTTGTGTGTAAGTGAGTCTCGAGAAGTAGATATTCGAAATTTTAGAAGAGCGACCCTGCCAAGCGGGCCTATGGCCACTCCAGGGGCGTACATAAGGAGTATTGCAATGCCTAATCCAAAGCGACGACATTCCAAGCGCCGTACCAGCACACGGCGTGCCCACGACTTCCTCACGAAGCCGGCCTTGGCAAAATGTCCCAATTGCCACGAAATGAAGCAGCCGCACCGCGCTTGTTCTCATTGCGGTTATTACAAAGGCCGCCCAGTTCGCGAAGTGAAGTAGGCTGCTCGTCGGAAATTCGGTTGGCGTGTGATAGGTCTGCTGCCAGTGCTCTTTGCGATCCAGGGGAGTCGAAGAGGTTGGCCTTCGTAAACGGAGATACGCGTTCTCGGTGAGAGCAAGCGTGGCAAGCTGCCATTACTTTCCTGAGTCGCCTTAGAAAAATCCCATGATCACAATCGCCGTCGACGCCATGGGGGGAGACCACGCGCCCCGCCCCGAAGTGGAAGGCAGTGTGCTGGCCGCACAGGAATACGACGTACGTATTCTGCTTGTCGGCCAACCCAATGTCATACGGCCTGCTTTGGCGAATTTGGCTCAGCCCAATTTGCCGATTGAGATCGTTCCGGCTACCGAAGTTATCACCATGGAAGACCATCCAGCCCAGGCCTTCCGGCGCAAGAAAGACAGTTCGGTGCACGTCTCGGCGCGATTGGTGAAGGACGGCGAGGCCGATGCCGTTGTTAGTGCGGGCAACACTGGCGCTGTCATGACCACGGCTAAGTTCATTATGGGCACTCTGCCGTCGGTTGATCGTGTGGCGCTGGCCGCTCCTTTTCCGAATGCGAGGGGAGGCGTTTCGGTGCTGTTGGATGTAGGCGCGAACGTGGATTCCAAGCCGGAGCATTTGCTGCAGTTCGGCGTAATGGGCGAGATTTATTACCGCCTGACCTTCGGAAGCCGCAAGCCCCGTGTAGGACTGTTGTCAGTAGGTGAAGAAGAGATCAAGGGCAACGAATTGACGCGCGCCGTGTATGACCGTTTCAAGAAGTTGCCGGTGCATTTTGTTGGCAATGTCGAAGGCGGCGATTTGTTTTCCGGTAAGGTCGATGTCATTGTCTGTGACGGATTCGTGGGCAATATCGCCTTGAAGATTTGCGAAGGTCTGGCGATGGAAATCGTCAAATTCTTGCGCAAGACGTACAAAAGTTCGTGGTCATCACAAGTCGGCTATCTGTTTTCCAAGGGTGCATTCAAGGGTTTGAAGCAGACCATGGATTATTCCGAATACGGCGGTGCACCGCTTTTGGGCGTTCGCGGCGTCTGCGTCATTGGTCATGGCCGTTCGAACGCCAACGCCGTGAAGAATGCGATTCGCGTGGCCGCGGGACTTGCACGTGCCCGCGTGAACGAAAAGATTGAGCAGGAGCTCTCCCTGACACACGCAAGGGCGTGACGTAAGGAGAGAGGAGCGACTATGGGAAAAGTAGCGTTTGTATTCCCGGGGCAGGCATCGCAATACCCGGGCATGGGAAAAGAACTCGCGGACAAGTATCCGGTAGCCCGCGCGGTCTTCGATGAAGCCGACAAAGCTCTGGGCTTTTCGATTTTTAGGACCTGCTGTGAAGGCACCGAAGACGAGCTGAAACTGACCGCCAACACCCAGCCCGCCATATTGGCGGTCTCCGTGGCTGCCTATCGTGTTCTGGCACAAAAAGGCATCACCCCCGACTTCGTGGCCGGCCATAGCCTGGGTGAATACTCGGCCCTCGTTGCCGCGGGAGCGCTGAAATTTGCCGACGCGGTGAAACTTGTTCGCAAACGTGGTACGTACATGCAGGAAGCGGTTCCCGTCGGCCTCGGTGGAATGGCCGCCATCATGGGTCTCTCTCCTTCTGTGGTGCAAGACGTCTGCAAGCGTGCGGCAGAAAACGAAATTTGTGCTCCGGCGAACCTGAATTCTCCCGAGCAGACCGTGATTTCCGGCCATGCCAGTGCCGTCAAGCGCGCCGTAGAAATCGCCTCGCAATCCGGCGCAAAACGCGCCGTGGTTCTGGCCGTATCCGCTCCATTTCACTCCGCCTTGATGATGCCGGCGCAGGAAAAACTGGAAAAAGATTTGCGCGCGACTTCGATCGCGGATTTGCAGTTTCCACTGGTCACCAACGTTGACGCGGACTCGATTCTCAAAGGCGATGAAGCTCGCGAAGCGCTCATCCGCCAGGTCACTATGCCAGTGCGCTGGCAGGAGTCCATGCGCATGCTGCTCGATGAAGATGTGAATACCTTCGTGGAAATTGGGCCCGGTAAAGTTCTGACAGGATTGATGCGCCAGATCGAGCGCAGCGTCGCCACGCTCAATGTCGAAGACGAAAAGAGCCTGCAGGGCACCGTCGAGAAAATTGCTGGAGCGAAAACGGACGCGGCGTGATCACGTTCCAGGACAAATCATGTTCAGCTTGAAAGATAAAGTTGCACTGGTAACGGGTGCATCGCAAGGAATCGGACGCGATACCGCGCTGACTCTTTCCGAGGCAGGTGCAAAGGTTGCCGTAGCCGCCCGCAACGAGGGGAAACTTGCCGCGTTGGTGCAAGAAATCGCAGCCAGGGGTGGCGAAGCCTTCGCCGTGAAGATGGACGTCGCGGAGGCGGATCAGGTGAAGGCCGGCTTTAAGGCTGTGCTCGAGAAGTTTGGCAAGCTCGATATCCTCGTCAACAATGCCGCGATAACCCGCGATGGTTTGGCGATGCGCATGAAACTCGAGGATTGGGACGCGGTGATCCGCACCAATCTCACCGGCGCACAGCTTTGTATCCAGCAAGCGTTGCCGGTCATGATGAAAGCTCGTGCGGGCCGCATCATCAACATTTCGTCGGTGGTAGCGCAGAGCGGCAACGCCGGCCAGGCTAACTATGTGGCTGCGAAAGCAGGATTGATCGGCTTGACCAAGGCAATCGCCATCGAGATTTCGTCGCGTAACATCACCGTAAATGCGGTCGCGCCCGGCTTCATCGCTACGCCGATGACCGACGTGCTTTCCGACAAGGTGAAAGAAGAACTCAAGACGCGTATTCCGCTGGGACGCATGGGCACCGGCCGCGATGTGGCCGCTGCAATCGTTTTTCTCGCGAGCGACGAGGCGGCTTACATCACCGGCCACGTCCTCGACGTGAACGGCGGGATGTATCTAGCGTGAGACTTCGGAAATCGGGCATGAGTGGTGATCTTCAATTAGTTCCGGATTGGCCGCGGGTTCGACAGTTGGTTGCTAAAGGACTGAGGAAGTCCGAAATAGAGATTGTCAAATGATGACCAGCGAGGACTCGTTGGATAAGGTGGAGTTGGCGACAGCGATTGAAGAAGCTCTAGAAGATCCGAGGCTGAAAAAGTTGGTCTAAAAGTTGACCTTGGTCAGAAGCATAAGTAGACTTGGCAGGTTAACTTTTGCATGGGAAAGTAGCTGTACGATAGCGAACGAGCGGATTTGTGTGGGGAAGCAGTAGGAAAAGGGAAGAGCGACAGCAGGTCGCGGAGGAATGGGAATGGCAAGCGTGGAAGAACGCGTCAAACAAATTAT
>DASXLU010000127.1:0-3628 GCA_036496065.1 Candidatus Acidiferrum sp. | reverse complement strand
TTCGAAATTCGCCCGATGGGGCGCGGCTTTGTAAAAGTGGGCGGCGCAGAGACCGATCCGGAAGACATTCGCATGGCCGAAGAATGCTGGGAAACGGGGCGAGCGGCGATTTACAGCGGAAAATACGAATTGGTAATCCTGGACGAGATCAACTACACCATCAGCTACAAAATGTTGGACGCGGAAAAGGTGGCGGAGGCGTTGAAGGGACGTCCGGAGCAGATGCACGTGATCTGCACGGGAAGAAATGCGCACCCAGCGATTGTAGAAATTGCGGACCTGGTTACAGAGATGAAAGAAGTGAAACACCCGTATACCAAGGGTATACTGGCGCAACGGGGAATTGATTACTGAGTTTGGAAAAGCGTCTGAATTTGACGGTTGGTAACTGATATCAAATAACAGATATCGGATATCCGGAAGACGCAGTAAAACGTTCGTTTGGGAGCTTGAGATCAGCAGATATGGCCTGGTTTAAAAGGGAAAAGAAACCGATCGAGCAGCCGACACCGCCGGAAGAGCGGCGCGTACGCACCGAAGGATTGTGGATGAAGTGCGAGTCATGCCGGGCGATTGTCTTTCGGAAGGATCTGGAAGAGAACCTGCTGGTATGCCCGAAATGCCAGTTTCACTTCAAGATAAATTCGCGGCAGCGGCTGGATTTATTGCTCGATGGACGGTGGACCGAGCACGACGCAGGAATGGTGTCGACCGATCCGCTGAAATTCGTGGATACCAAGCCGTACGCCAAACGAATCAAGGATGCGCAGAAAAAACTGCAGATGAACGACGCGATCATTACGGCGGAAGGGCAACTGAACGGGCGCCCAGTAATTTGTTGCACGATGGAATTTGGGTTCATTGGCGGATCGATGGGCGCGGTAGTGGGCGAGAAGGTGACGCGCGCGATCGAGATGGCCATGGAAACGCGGCAGCCGCTGATTGTGGTGTCCTGTTCGGGCGGCGCGCGCATGATGGAAGGAACAATCAGCCTGATGCAGTTGGCGAAAGTGTCCGCGGCGCTGGCGCGCCTGGATGCGGAGAAATTGCCGTACATTTCGGTGCTGACCGATCCTACGACCGGCGGAGTGACGGCGAGTTTTGCGATGTTGGGCGACTTGAACATTGCCGAGCCAGGCGCGTTGATCGGGTTTGCGGGACCGCGCGTCATCGAACAGACCATCCGGCAAAAGCTGCCGGAAGGATTCCAGCGATCGGAATTTCTGCTGGACCACGGATTCCTGGATGCAGTAGTGCACCGCAAAGAAATGAAGACTTTTATTTCGACTTCGCTGGATTTGCTGCTGTCCTGAAATGAATTACGAAGACGCGGTCCGGTATCTATTGTCGCTTGGCCGTGAATTGGCGGCTCCCACACAAGCAGCGACAACAAAATTCAATTTGGAAAACATATCGCTGTTGCTGGAACGGCTGGGCCGGCCGGACCGCGCGTATCCCACGGTACACATTGCGGGAACGAACGGAAAAGGATCGACTGCGGCTTTTATCGAAGCGATTCTGCGCGACTCGGGATTCCGCACGGGACTGAACACTTCGCCGCACCTGGAACGAATCAACGAACGAATCCAGATTGGCGGAGAGGAAATCAGCGACGAGTTGTTTGCCAGTACCTTCACGCGGATTTATAACGTGACCGAAGAATTGCTGGCGTCGGGGAAACTGCGAGCGCATCCCACATATTTCGAATGCGTGACCGCTGTGGCCTTCGAGGCATTCGCGGTGGCAAAGGTGGAATTCGCGGTGATTGAAGTGGGACTGGGCGGGCGGTTGGACGCGACGAATGTTGTTACGCCAGTGGTTTCTGTGATTACGCGAATCGACTTTGACCACGAGAATTTTCTGGGCAGCTCGCTGGAGAAAATTGCCGCTGAAAAAGCCGGAATTCTGAAGCATCAAGTGCCCGCCGTGATCGCGGAACAAATGCCGGAAGCGCGAGAGGTGGTGCTGGCGCGCGCCGCGGAGTTGAATTGCCCCGTAACGGAAACGAACGTGGCTTTCCATGTGGAAAATGAGCGACTGGAAGATGGCTGTGTGCGCGCTACGGTGAGCGACGTCGCGACGACACGACGCTACGAGCTGGCGCCGCAGTTACGCGGACGCTTCCAGTTAGGAAATGCGCTGAACGCGGTTGCCGCCGCGCGCGTGTTGCAGGATCGCGCGTATCGCGTGCATGACGAAAATATCGAACGCGGCATTGCGGCGGCGCAATGGCCGGGACGTCTGGAACGATTGCAGGTGCGGCCGGATGTGTATCTCGATGGAGCGCACAATCCGAGTGCCGCACGGGAATTGGCGAACTACCTGGAAGAAAATTTTCGGAGACGGAGAATTTATCTCATATTTGCGGCGATGCGCGACAAGGCGGTCGATGAAGTGACTGGAATGCTCTTCCCGCTGGCCTACGAAGTACTTTTTACGGAGGCGCGAACGCCGAGAGCAGTCAGCGCGACGCAATTGGCGGAGATGGCCGGCCATCACGCGGAACGATTTTCGATACATCCGGTGGCGGAAGAAGCCATGGAAGCGGCACTGGCCAAGGCACGGCCGGAAGATGCGGTGTTCATTACTGGATCGCTGTACCTTGTGGGACAGCTCCGGCACGCTTGGAATGCGCGGAGAAAGGTCGCATCGTAAAGCGAAAGACCGTAGAATAATGCGCGACAGCCGGCCCACATGGCCGGCGTTCTCTTTTGTGCGGGTGCGTGCTGCCGCGATTGTAAATAGGCTTTGATGCAGTCTAAACGGCACGCCTCGAGTTGAGGTCAACTGTTTTGGCGGGGACACATTTGGACAAGATGAAAAAGGTGCTGGTGGGCGTGATCATGGGCTCTACGTCGGACTGGGAGACGATGGAGCACACGGCGAAAACGCTAGAATCGCTCGGCGTGCCGTTCGAAACGCGGATAGTTTCGGCGCACCGTACACCGGACTTGCTGTTCGAGTACGCGTCCTCCGCGGAAAAGCGTGGGCTTGAGGTGATTATCGCGGGAGCGGGCGGAGCGGCACACTTGCCGGGAATGACTGCAGCGAAGACGGTGCTGCCGGTGCTGGGGGTCCCCGTGGAATCGAAAGCGCTGAAGGGACTGGATTCGTTGCTATCGATTGCGCAGATGCCGGGAGGAATTCCAGTGGGCACCCTCGCGGTTGGAAAAGCTGGAGCGATCAACGCGGCACTGCTGGCAGCGGCAATTGTGGGAATTCGTCGGCCAGAGATTCGCGAAGCGCTGCGGAAATTTCGGGCGACGCAGACGGAGAACGTCTTGGCTACGCCGGACCCGGCGACGGCGGTAATCGAAGATGGACTGAAGGGCGACTCGAAACGGGCAGCGCGGAAGAAACGTAAATGACCATTGGGATTCTGGGAGGCGGACAACTCGGGTACATGCTGGCACTGGCGGGATATCCGCTGGGTCTGCATTTCCGATTCTTGGATCCGTCGCCGCAGGCCCCGGTGGGACGCCTGGCGCATCGAGTGACCGCGGAATATTCGGACAAGCAAGCACTGGAAAAGTTTTCGAACGGGTTGGAAGTAGTGACGTACGAGTTCGAAAACGTCCCGGTAGAGGCAGTACGATTTCTGGCGGAGCACGTGCCGGTCTATCCGCCG
>DASXLU010000126.1:0-11891 GCA_036496065.1 Candidatus Acidiferrum sp. | reverse complement strand
CCCCTCCGCACACGTAACGGGTTCCATCGCGGTGTTGTGGGGTGCGTGGAAATTTCGCCGCTGGCTTTTCTGGATCATGATGCCCATCGTCGCTATGATGTGCTTCTCCACGGTTTGGGGGCGCTATCACTACGTCGCCGACATTTTTGGTGGAATCGTTACTGGCACATTTGGCTTCGTGATTGGTTCGTGGCTGATGCGCCGCAAAGGCGCAGTCGCACCGGCCTCGGAGCCAGCCTGATTTAACCGGCAACCTCCTCAAGAGTTGGGCGCGCGTTATCGGAGGGGCGGATTCGTTCGAACTCCGCGGCAAGCTCCAGCAACATTGCTTCCCCGGTCGCGCCGGCAATGAATTGCAGTCCGATAGGCAGCCCGCCGGATGTTCGTCCATTCGGAACCGAAATCGCCGGCAAGCCCGCTAAGTTGGCTGGACGGTTCAGACGCAGCAGCAGAGCACGCGTCAGATATTCTTTTCCGCCGAGCGAAACCGATTCCTCCCCGATTCGCGTGGCCGCAATCGCCGTCGTCGGCGCCACCAGCGCATTCAGGTCATTGCTTTCGATTGTTTGTTCGAAAGCTGTGATGAATTTTTCGCGCAATTCCAACGCGCGCAGATACGAGACTGCTGTAACTTTTGCCCCCATCTCGATTCGAGTCCGCACATCCTCGCCATATTCTCCCGCGCGTTGCGGATACCAGCCCATGTCCTGGTGATACAGAGTGGCCTCGGCCCACGCGATCTGGTTGCCGGCATCTTCCGTCTCTGCCAACAGCGGAATAGACACGGGCATTATCTGCGCGCCGGCTTTTTTCAGCAACTGCACGGCCTGATCGAACGCCTTGCGAACTTCCGGGTCCAGCACATCCAGGAAAAACTCTTTGGGAATTCCCAGCCGCCATTTGCGATTCTTTCGCGAGCCAACTCCTCGTAATGGGCGATGTTTCGAAATACTTTTTGTGCCACCCAAAATCGCATCAAAAATCAGCGCAGCATCCGCAACGCTACGCGCGAGCGGTCCCACCACATCCAACGTCGTCGACAGCGGGATCACCCGGTCCGTGCTTACGCGTCCCAATCCCGGCTTCAGTCCCACCACGCCGCACAGTGACGCAGGAATACGAATCGATCCGCCCGTGTCCGTACCAACGCTTCCGAAACACAAACCCGCAGCCAGCGCCGCTGCCGATCCTCCACTCGAACCGCCCGCGATGCGCGAGAGGTCCCACGGATTTTTCACCGGGCCATAGTGCGGATTATTGCTCGTCGTGCCGTATGCGAATTCGTGCAGATTGGTTTTACCTACAATTACGGCGCCAGCGTTTTTCAGCGTAGTGACGACCGGCGCATCCTGCGTGGGCACAAAGTCGCGAAGTATCGCTGACCCGCCGGTAGTGGGAATACCCTTAGTGTAAATGTTGTCCTTCAGCGAAATCGGAATTCCGTGCAAGGCGGCCAGATCGCGGCCACTTTTCTTTCGCGAAGATAGCACGCGTTCCGCAAACTTCGCCTGCTGCAGCGCCATATCGCCACTGATCTCGAGGTAGGCATTCAGCTTGGGGTTCAGTCTCTCGATGCGCGCAAGAATAAATCGCGTCAGCTCCACCGGCGAGAGCTTGCCCTGTCGGTAGAGCCGTCCGATTTCTGCTATCGACGCGTAAGCTACTTTCTCATCCACCATCAGAAAATTCGCTCCTGCCGGCGAAGATTGCCGAAAGTTCCGATATTCGCGATCACCAGTCCTATGCGGAATTGATTTTCGGTGCGCACCGTGCCCAGCTCGATTCGGCGATACTCGAGCGCCAAACCGCAGCAACCGCCGTTATAACTCAATTGCACAAACTGGTTTTGCTGGTTCCCCTTCAGAATGTCGTAGCTCAATCCCGAGGAAATATTGAACCCTTTGCGTGCCAAATCGCCGTAACCCAGCAACACGCGAATCTGGTGCGATGGCGGCTGCACGATCGGGTCGCCGCGCAAACTGAAATCCGCCACAGTCAGAAAGAACTCGCTGTAGGGCTTCACCTTCAACAACGTTCCGATGGTATTGATCTTGCCGAGCTGCGGATCGTACTCGATGATGGACTCCGCATCATACGGGCCACCCGGTGTCAGCTTTATGTCGCTCACGATCGGCGACCAGTTTCGCAGGCCCGCTGCAAAAGCGAACGGCGTGATCGAGTCCAGCGCCTGAAACACATTTCGTTGGCCGGGCACGATCGCTCCGCCGAATGTCGGGTCGAAATAGTGTTTCTGCACGATTTTCCACGAGAGAAAATCCACCGGCTGATCGTCCCCTTGCTTCACGTACAAGTGCTGTGTAACTCCGTATTCAATTTCGTTGGTATCTGTGAGCGTCGAGTTGTTGTCGAAGCGAATGAAATCCGCGAAATTGTTTACACCGGTCACGTAGCGATACGTCGCCATCGGCTCAATCGTGTGCTTATAGCGGCGCCGGCTTAGCGGTCGATCGAAAAACCGCTCGAGCGTAGCCGGCCGCAACTCCACCGCAAACTCGCCGGTGTTGCGCGTGATGGAATTGCTGAGTACGTTGCCGTTGGCATCTAGCGAGTCGCCATAAAAAGTCGAGCGAAAAACCGCCGAACTAGTTATCCCGAACCATTCGCCAAAATGGATTGGCACCGTGACTTTTGGCGCCACATCGGTCCGCGGCACGAAATTCGGTGTGCTGATAAACGCGTCATCGCGATGCACCGCTCCGACAAACGTATCGAACGAAAGATACACCGGCAAATTGTGTACGGGCTGTTGTTCCACGGAACTGAATCGCACTTCCGGGGCGCTTCGCAGCACCACGCTGTTTGCCGGGTTCAACTCCAGGTAACTGCGGTCGTTCAGGCTGGCCACGTTGAAACTGAAGCCGCGAAAATTGTTGGTCAGGAAAATCGAGCTGCGAATTTCGGAATTGATCGCGTCTCCATATGTATCCGCGAACGCCAGCCGGAAAGTCAGCGACGATAATTCATTTACATCCGCAACAAATCGCCAGCCATCTTTCCAGAGCGACTTTACTTCCACCTGCTGCTGATGCCCTCCCTGCTTTTCCAGCACCCCTCCCGTAACGATGCCGCGGTCGATCACTCCGAAATAGTCGTACTTGATCGAAGTGTCCTCGAACGGTCTCGCGCGTACCAGCGCGCGTTCCGAGCTGCCGCGCAGGCCAAAATATTCGTAACCCAGCGTGGTGTCGAACCACGATTTCGGCGCCCAATAAAATGCATCTCCGGCTACGAAACCTTTGGTGTTGCTTTGCCCCAGCGTTGGCACCAGAAATCCTGTTTGCCGGATGTGATCTCCGGCGGGCGCCGTGGCGTAGGGGAACCACAGCAAGGGCACGCGGTAAAGGCGGAAGTTCGCGTTCACCATCGCCACGCTTTTCTGCAGCGTGATCCGGGCTTGCGGCGTGTAAAACTGCCACGTTGGCTTGCGCGGATCACAAATCGTGAACCACGCGCGGCGCACATCGTAAACGTCCGCGGAAAGTCGTTCCACCTCGTCAGCCTCGAAGTACAAGGGATTCTCAGTCACCAGCAGTAGCGGGCTTGGCCGGCGTTCCAGTTTCACCATGCCATGCACTTTGTGAAATGTACCGTGCCCAGTGCTGACGTTCAGTTGCGCGTCATCGCCTTCGATGTGCTGATTTTCGAAATCAAATTTCACGTTGCCGCGGGCCATCGCCTCGTAAGTCACGCTGTTGTATTCCACGTGATCGGCCTGCAGCCGCATATTCCCGTAGCTTATATCTACATTCTGATCGGCAATGTATACGTCGCCCACTTTACGCTGCGCGCCGCTGGCATAAATCTCCGCGATTCCACCGGCTGGAGCCTGCACGGGAATTTGCTGTGCGCGGCATTGCGGCAGCAGGCATACCGCGGCAAAGGCGACCCACCAAAGTCGGCTAAATATTTTCCGGCTGGCGATGGAGACAATTGGCTTCACGCGGGCGTTTTCGCTCATGAATGACGAAGAGTTAGCCTAGCATGCGCACTGCTCCTTTTGTAGCCAGCGCGCGCTCCTTCGAAACATTCAGATGCAACTCCGCTGCGGGAAGCGGTATGATGCGCGCACTCCCTGGAGGAAAAATTGAAGTTCCCAAAATTTGCGCTTCCGCTTGCAGTCTGTGTGTTCTCGATCGTACACGGAACCGTGCCGCCCGCGTTAAACGCCGCCACCGATACTCCTGCCTCCACCGATAAATTCAAAGGCCTGGAGTTCCGCGAGCTCGGTCCCGCAATCATGGGCGGCCGCATCGACGATTTTGCCGTGGTCGAATCGAATCCCAGCATCGTATTTGTCGGTGTTGCTTCCGGTGGAGTCTGGAAGACCACCAACAATGGCACCACGTGGGAACCGGTCTTCGACAAACAGGGCGTTTCCACCATTGGCGACATCGCCATCGCTCCCTCGGATCCCTCCATCGTTTGGGTTGGCACCGGCGAACCCAATAATCGCCAAAGCAGTTCCTGGGGCGATGGCGCTTACAAATCGCTCGACGGGGGCAAAACATGGCAACGCATGGGTCTCGGCGCCACGCGCCATATCGGCCGGGTCGTCATTCATCCAAGGAATCCAGATGTGGTTTACGTTGCTGCGCTGGGCCACCTGTGGGGACCGAATCCCGAACGTGGGGTTTACAAGACGACCGATGGCGGCAAGACATGGTCGCAAGTTTTGAAAATCAGCGACGACACCGGCGTCAGCGATATCGCCATGGATCCACAAAGTCCCGACACTCTGTACGCCGCAGCCTACCAGCGCCGTCGCACCCCGTTCGGATTCAACGGAGGCGGCACGGAAGGCGGCATCTACAAAACTACCGACGGTGGCGCCACCTGGAAAAAACTCGCCAAGGGCCTGCCTTATGAAAATGGTGGCGACATCGGCCGAATCGGCCTCGACGTCTATCGTAAGGATCCCAACATCGTTTACGCGCTCGTGCAACACGAAAAGGGCGGCACTTTTCGCAGCGAAGATAAGGGCGAAACGTGGAAGAAAATGGGCGACACCAATCCTCGCCCCTCTTACTACAGCCAGATTCGCATCGATCCCAACAACGACCTGCGCATCTGGGTTCTTGGCGCAGCCATGTATTTTTCCGAAGATGGCGGCAAGAAATTTTCCACCGATCGCGTCAAGAAAATTCACGGCGATTTCCACGCGCTGTGGATTGATCCCTCCAACTCCGATCACATTCTTGCGGGAAGCGACGGTGGCATTCACTGGAGCTACGACAACGGCCGAACCTGGGACTTCGTCAACACCCTTGCCATTGGCCAATTTTATGAAATCGGTCTCGACAATGATCGCCCTTACCACGTTTGCGGGGGCTTGCAGGACAACGGCAGTTGGTGCGGCCCGGTTCGCTCTCTGACCAAAGATGGCATTTCCAATGAAGATTGGGTACTGATTCATGGCGGCGACGGTTTTTACGCGCAACCCGATCCCGTCGAACCCTGGATTGTTTACACCGAATCTCAGGATGGCGACCTTGCGCGCCACGACCTACGCGCCGGCCAGGAACGCGCCATCGGTCCCGAGGCTAAGCAAACCGACGCGCATTATCGTTTCAACTGGAACTCGCCTGTCGCCATTTCTTCGCACGATCATCACACTATCTACTACGGCGGAAATTTTCTGTTCCGCTCTGCCAATCGCGGTGAATCCTGGGAGCGTCTCGGTCCGCAGCTCACGTCTGATGTCGACCGCAACAAACTGGCGGTCGCCGGCAAGGTTCCCGACAAGACCACTCTTTCCCGTCACGATGGCGTCGAGGAGTATCCGACGATCACCACGATTAGCGAATCGCCGTTAACTCCCAATGTTCTTTGGGCGGGCACCGACGATGGCAATCTGCAAGTCACTCGCGACGGAGGAAAGAACTGGAAGAATGTCGCCGCGAACGTCCCCGGTATACCGAAAGGTATTTATGTCAGCCGCGTGGTCGCCTCCAAATCCGCCGAGGGCACGGCGTACGCCACTTTCGACGGGCACCGCACCGACGATTATGCGATTTATATTTTTCGCACCGCCGATTACGGCGAAACGTGGAAGCCGATTCACAACGGGATTCCCGATACCGCCGGAATCGTTCACGTTATCCGCGAACATCCCGGCAATCCCAACTTGCTTTTTGCCGGTACAGAATTTGGTCTGTGGGTCAGTTGGGACCGCGGCGTCACTTGGTCCGCGCTAAAAGGTAATTTCCCCACCGTGCCCGTCGACGATATCCAGATTCAGTCGCGGGAAAATGATCTTGTCCTCGCTACGCATGGGCGTTCCATCTGGGTGCTCGACGACCTCACTCCTATCGAGAAATGGAGTGCCAGTGTCGAGGGCGGTGATCTGACTTTCTTCGCGCCGCGTCCCGCTACTTCGTGGTATTCGCGTACACGTCGCTGGAGTGCTGGCCAGAAAATGTTCACCGCAAAAAATCCACCCGATGGCGCACTGTTGAGCTATTACCTGAAGGACGCGGTCCCGCCCGAAGAGAAGAAGCCTGAGAAGCCCGACGACAAAGAAAAGAAAACCACCCGTACCGAGGACGACAAGTCCAAAGAAGCTGCCGTAAAGAAAGAAGGCAAGGTCAAGTTCAACGTCTACGATAAGGACAAAAAGCTGGTTCGAACTTTCGACGGTCCTGGTGCGGCTGGCCTCAATCGCACCAATTGGGATCTGCGCTACGACACACCTTCTGAGCCTACCGAAGAACAAAAAGAAGCCATGGCCGCGGGATATTACGATGGTCCGCGCGGCCCGAAAGTGGATCCGGGCGACTACACCATCGAGTTGCAGGCAGGCACCCGCAAGGCCACCGAGAAGGTCGCCGTGGAAAGCGATCCGCGGCTGATTATGAGTCCCGCGGATCTCGCCAGCCGCCGTGCCGCGCTCGACGAACTCTATGACATGGCCAAAACGTCCGCCAAGGACCGTAAATCGATTCTCGGCGTGCAGTCCGCTCTAAAATCTGCGCGGGAACAATGGAAGAAAGAAGCCGAGAAAAAGGATGGCACGAAAATTCCCGACGACATTCAGAAACAAGCCGACGATTTGCAGAAAAACGTCGATGAACTTGCCCGCAAGTTCCATCACGATCGTGAAGGGCTCGGCAATGCCGGCCCTCCGTTCGAATGGCGTCCTGCGCCGCTTCCCGATCAGGTGCAAGGTTTGATGGAATCGATCGACGAATTTTCCGCCGCCCCCAGCCCGCAACAGTCCGAAAAGATTGCGGAGCTGAAGCCGTTGGTGAGCGACGCTTCCGCGAAAGTCCAAAAAGTGGTTCAGGAAGATTTGCCGGCGCTGAATAAGAAGATGAACGATGCCGGCATTCCGCACATCGTGCCGTCGCCGGACACTCTTTCAAGTGGCGGCGACGATCAGGAAGAAGAGTCTGATCGTTAGAGTCTGTTGTGGTGTGTAAAACGAGCCGAAGTTATTTCGCTTCTTCTTTCGCGTGGTTCGCCTGGTACCACGCAAAGGTGCGTTCCAGCCCTTCGTCGAACAACACTCCCGGCTCGTATTCCAGAAACTCCCGCGCATTTGCGATATCTGCCTGTGAATCGCGAATATCTCCGTCGCGCGCCGGTTCGTATTTTGCTTCCAGATTCTTCCCGGAAAGCTGTCGCAACAGCGCCAGGGTTTGATTCAGTGAAACGCGTGCTCCTGTGCCGACGTTGAAGACGCCGCCTGACGCACCCGGTGCTTCGCACGCGAGCAAATTAGCCTGCACCGCGTTTTCGACATACGTGAAGTCGCGCGTCTGTTCGCCATCACCGTAAATCACCGGCTCACTGTCCTCCTGGAATGCTGCGCAGAATCGTGACAGAACACCCGAATACGGTGAGTTTGGATCTTGCCGCGGGCCGAAAATATTGAAGTAGCGCAGGCACACGTTTTCCAGGCCGTAGCACTTGCCGAAGGCGTGCGCGTACAGCTCGCCCACATATTTCGATACCCCGTAGGGAGAAATAGGCGCCGCCTGCATCGATTCGGTCTTGGGAAGAGTGGGAGTTTCGCCGTAAGCCGCCGAAGATGCCGCAAACACCACGCGCTTCACCTTATTGTCGCGTGCCGCCAGCAAAATGTTCAGCGTGCCATCCACATTGATCTTGTTCGTTTCGACTGGATCTTTCACCGACCGCGGCACCGACGTGCGAGCCGCCAAGTGAATCACATATTCGGCCTGGTGCATGGCCTTCTGCACCGCCTCAATATCTGTGATCGAACCCTTCATGAATGTGATTTTGCTGCGGATTTCAGCAAGGTTCTCTTCCTTGCCGGCAGACAAGTCGTCCAGCACCACAACGCTATGTCCCCGCTTCACCAATTCATCTACGGTATTCGAGCCGATAAATCCGGCGCCCCCCGTAACCAGGTAGCGCATCTTCATGCCTCCCACTGCCAACGCCATCTTATTGTACGATGGGTGTGGAATCACAACGTGGCGATTCTCCTCGGCGTCACATAACCATCATGGGCAAGAAAATCGCATTGACGTTGTCGCTCTGTATCCTGGTTTTCGCCGCGGGTGCTGGATTTTATTTTTATAAGTCCCGTCGCGTTCCCGTGGCTTTCGACAATTCTTCCCGGCCGTCCGAACCTAGCTCCAGGGCCAACCCGTCCGAGCCGCCTGCCACCTCGCCAGCCTCCGGCGTCACTGCGAAAAGTCCTGTTCCCAGCAGTGCCGCGCCTTCGTTTGTGCCCCGCGCAGGAGAATCGCTGGAATTCGCGGCAAACGTGCCCAAGTTGAATAGCACCATCGCCAATCTGAAGCTGCTCGTCGGCGCAAAGCAAAGTTTCGGCGACAAGAACGCCTGGCATTTCCAGGCTTTCGCCCATACTGAAAATCCCTATCGCATGATTTTTGAGTTAGACGACCAGTTTGATTCCTACAGCGACGCAGGCAACGGCATGACCAGCCTGCAATACGAAATGCACCTCAGCGAGCGTGGCGAAAAGGTCGACTCCGTCCAGCGCATGCTACCTTCCTCCCGAGATCCTGCTCCCGCAGATGCGTCTGCTGCCCGAGTCTTGCCCGGCACACGCGACCCGCTCGGCCTGTTGCAGTATCTGCGCGGCGTGGATTGGAGCAAAACGCCGGAAGTCCGCAGTCCGGTCTACGATGGCCGCAAACTCTACGATGTGCGCGCGCTACAGGCAGCGAAGTCCGTGTCCGTTTCCGTACCCGCCGGCAATTTCACTGCAGAAAAAATCGAAATTCACGTCTTCGACAACGGTACGGAAATGAAGGACGCTCATTTCCTGCTCTATTTGACGAACGACTCCGCACGCACACCCGTGCTCATGGAAGCAGTACTTCCCGTGGCAACGGCGCGCGTTGAGCTCACCAAACTAAAATAAGCTCGATGGCTCGGATTCAGTTATCTAGTTAGCAGAGGACGATTTTGCCCCGGTGCCGCAGCACTCGCCGCGTCGCGTTCCGCGTATCCACCACGAGTTTGGCAGCGTCCACAATCGCCGCATAGTCGTAACCGGTGTGATCCGTCGCGATCAGCACGGCATCGTATTTTGCCAGCGTCTCCGGATTCAGTGGCACCGACTTCATGTGGGAGTAATCATAGTGGCGCATCTTGTGCAGTTGCGGGAAATACGGATCGTTGTAATCCATTTCCGCGCCGCGCTTTTGCAGAATCTCCATAATTTTCAGCGAAGGCGATTCCCGCAAGTCATCCACATCTTTTTTATACGCCACGCCCAGCACCAGAACCTTCGAACCCTTCAGGCTTTTCTTGTGCTGGTTCAGCGCTTCGCCCAGCGAATCCACCACGTGATACGGCATTCCCGTGTTCACTTCACCGGCTAGTTCGATAAATCGTGTCGCGAAATCATATTCCCGCGCCTTCCACGACAAGTAGAAAGGGTCCACCGGAATACAGTGCCCGCCCAATCCCGGCCCGGGATAAAACGGCATAAACCCAAACGGCTTCGACGATGCCGCTTCGATTACTTCCCAAACATCCACACCCATCCGCAGGCACAACAGTTTCAATTCGTTCACCAGCGCGATATTTACGCAGCGGAAAATATTCTCGAGAAGTTTGGCCATTTCCGCGGCGCGCGTCGAGCTGACCGGGATCACCTTCGCCACCACTTGCGCGTAGAGCGCCTGCGCCGCGCGCCCGCTGGGTGGATTCACTCCACCAACCACCTTGGGAATTTGCGCCAAGCCGTATTGCTTGTTTCCCGGATCTTCGCGCTCGGGCGAAAACGCCACAAAGAAATCTCCCGGGATGTTTTCATTTTCCAGTCCTGAAGCGATCGGGCACTTGAACCCGCTCTTTTCCAGAATTGGCAGCAACAATTCTTCCGTGGTTCCCGGGTACGTCGTGGACTCCAGCACCACCAACTGGCCCCTCTGCAAATGCGGTTGGATCGCTATGGCCGTTTGCTCCACGTAGCTGAGATCCGGTTCGCGATATTCGTTCAGAGGAGTCGGCACGCAGATCAGGATCGCGTCCACCTCCTTCAATCTTTCGAAATCCGTCGTCGCACCGAAATGGCGGCTGTTCACGTATTGCTGAATTTTGTTCTGATTGATGTGCTCGATGTACGACTTTCCGGCATTCAGCATGCGTACTTTTTCCGGATCGGTATCAAACCCGGTTACCCGATGCCCAGCTTCGGCAAATCGCAGCGCGAGAGGCAGGCCCACATAGCCGCATCCCATAATTCCTACTTTAAGTTGTGCACCTTTAAAGAATTCCGGTCTTCTGTCGGTTGGCATCTCGAGGGAAAGCACTCCTAATCGTTACTGAAAAATGTGTGAACGCCCATCCAGTTTCAGGACAATCCGCCCAAGAAATGATAGCAGCTTCCGTGTCTCATCACGACGGCCCCGTCGCCATTTGTTCCCAATCGCAAATGAAACGCAATTTTCACCTTACGTAAATCGCTTTGCTTTCGGCCTCAGTCAAGCGAAAATGGGCTCTGTGAAACCTCGCTCATTTGCTTTCCTTTATCCGTTTTCTCCCCGCATATGACCGTACTTCTGGTGCTGAGCCTCGGTCTCTTCGTCGGGATCCTTGTCGGCTTGCTGGGCATTGGTGGCGGCGTGGTGCTCGTTCCCGCCATGGTGTACTTGCTGCACTACGATCAGCACCTCGCCCAAGGCACCTCACTTCTGATCATGCTGCCTCCCATCGGTCTGGGTGCGCTGCGCACGTATTGGAAAAATGGCCAGGTGGACTTACGCGCCGGAATTTACTGCGCGGTCGGCTTCCTGCTTGGCGGCTATGTAGGCGGCTTGATCGCTGTGCCCATGCCGTCCTATCAACTGCGCGGCATCTTCGGTTGTTTCATGATTCTTTCCGCCGTTCTCCTTTGGCGCAAATCCACGAATTCTTCCGGCGCATCAGCACAAACGGAAAACGTCCCATCCGATAATCTCGCTCGTGCCGCGGGAATCCTCCTCGCCGCCGGATTTAGTGGCGTGGCCTCTGGGCTTGTCGGTATCGGTGGCGGAACTGTGCTCGTCCCTCTGCTCGCCTTGCTGTTCGGATTCAGCCAACATCGCGCGCAAGGCACCAGCCTCGTCGCGCTTATTCTTCCCACAGGCCTGCTGGCCTTCCTCGCCTACGCCAAAGCAGGTTACGTGAATTGGCAGACTGGCCTTCTCCTCATTCCGGGAGTTTTTATCGGCGGCATCCTCGGCGGTTTGCTGGCGCGAAAGCTGAATCCGCTACGCATGCGCCAGGTTTTCGCCGCATTACTGTTTTTACTTGGGATATCGCAGGTCTTCTCCGCTTGGCGTCGATAACGCATACTAGTAACGCATGGTTGACCTTCATTGCCACATCCTTTTCGGTTTGGACGACGGCGCTAAAACAATCGAAGATTCACTGGCCATGGCCGA
>DASXLU010000125.1:0-7187 GCA_036496065.1 Candidatus Acidiferrum sp. | reverse complement strand
GAAATTTCCCGCGAAAGACGCGGCTGAGGACCTTCACGGGTAGGAAGAAAGGATAGCGAGGGCGGATCCAATGAATGTGGTCCGGCGATAGTCCGCCCGCGGGAATGGCACAGTGAATATGAGGATGCAGCAACAGGTTCTGTCCCCAGGTGTGCAGAATACTGATCACGCCAATCTCAGCGCCCAAACGCTGGGGATCGGCTGCTACCTCGCGCAAACCCTGAGCGCCATCGTCGCTGCGCTCCGACGATTGATCTTCGCCCTAAGAGTGAAAATTAAGCAGCGAGTACCTCGAACGCTTCCAGACTGCGTTTACGCATCATCTTATCAGCCTCCTATAAATTTGGTTTCGTCGATAAACGATCCTCGTAGACCGATCGAAATCTGGGCGCGGCAATATATATGACCATGTGGCACGTAATTCTATTCCCCGTTGAATTGTTAAGAGCACACCTGGACCGTCGGGGGCGGTTCAGCCGCTTTGGACGGCGATGGACGGCTGCGTGTCGAGATACGAGATTTGATCCTACCCAAGCTTGGAAATCCCGGACCGGTGACTAGTGTAAGCGCCAGTTTGGTCTGCGGTCGTACAGGCGGGACCGTGGTTGCCACCACGGACCCGGTTGCACTGTCGGCTGATGGTAACGCCGAGATCCAAGCGCGCACGATCGTATCTGGCCCGTGCTTTGGCCCGGTCGCTTTGGTTCGTGCCGTCTTCAATGGTACGACCGCACCTTGGATTGCCGGCACGGGTTTTACGGGTACCTCCGAACCTAGCGTTAAGGCCAACGAAGACCGCAACTAAGCTCAATCTGTGGTGCCAGATGGCGGACTGGACCCATGCGATTGCGATTCATTGCGATTAAGGGATGTCCGCCTCAAACCCAAGCAATTCTCCCGCTCGATTAAAGATCCATTGGGTTTTGTCTAAATACTTCGGGACCGACCCTCCGTGTTCAGCAGCATTCGTCAACAACCGCGAAAATTACACGCTCCTTGGTCATAGAACAGTAATTTCAGAATTTTTGTAGTTTCTCGGGAATTTTTTCTTCCGCCTCGCGGTCAAGAGAGTGACGAGTATTTATGGGCGTGAGCACTTATCGCGACGCCTGCCCGTCCAATTTTCAGAATGAAAGAGAGGGGAACGACCCCAATGGGAAAACAATTGATCACCCTGATGCTGCTGTCCGCGAGTCTCTCGATACTGGGAAGCAGTGTCTATGGTGCTTCGCTGGACGATAAGCAGCAGAATTCAGAGGACTCTGCTGCCAAGTCGGTCAATCCGGTTGTGCAGTGGAATAGAACGCTTCTCATGATTGTTCGCACGCCTGGCGCGCAGCCGCCGACGGTCCACCCTACCCGCAGCTTTGCGATCATGCACGCCGCGATTTACGACGCCGTGAATGCCATCGACAGAGCCCACAAGCCTTACTTGATTCGCCTCAGCGGGGTATCCCATTTCGCTTCTCAAGACGCGGCGGCAGCCGCGGCAGCGCATGAAGTTCTCCTGGCTCTGTATCCGAAGTTCCAAGCGATGATTGATGCCGAACTTCAGCAGTCTTTGGCGGGAATTCCCGACGGGGGAGACAAGGCGGAAGGCATCACGATAGGAAAGACGGTCGCAGATCAAATCCTGGCACTGCGAAGCAACGACGGATCTAGCGCTCCAACAGTACCTTTTGTCTTCGGAAATGCCCCGGGGGATTACCAGTCGACGCCACCCAATTTCCCGAAGCAACCTCAATTTACGCACTGGTCCCAAGTTACGCCGTTCGCTTTAAACCGCGCGAGTCAGTTTCGTCTTGGTCCTCCCCCGGCATTGACCAGCGATACATACAGCGATGATTACAACGAAGTGAAATCACTCGGGTTCGTCAATGGCAATACTGCTTCACTAGACCAGGCGCTGACCGGGCGTTTTTGGAATGGCGCCATTCAAAACTATTGGAACGAGATCACCCAAACGGCGGCTCTCGGGCATGATTTGACAACTGCACAAAGTGCCCGCCTGTTTGCGCTGCTAAACCTCACTTTTGCCGATGGAGTGATTGCTTTCTACGATACTAAATACACCTACAACTTCTGGCGGCCTGTTACTGCAATTAGAGAGGCTGCAAGCGATGGCAACTCGGGAACGCTCCCTGACCCCAATTGGCTCCCGGAGGTCGGCAACACCACACCGGATCCCGCCTACCCGGGCGCACACGCGGTTATAAGCAGTGCCGGGGCGTCCGTACTGAAATTCTTCTTCAGAAAAAATCACTTCGACTTCACAGTTACCTCCGAAGTTCTGGCGGGAGTAGATCGCTCCTTCACGAGCTTCTCAGCCGCCGATGAGGAAGCGACGTTGAGTCGAATTTTCGCCGGAGTTCATTTCCGCTCGGACCTCACCACTGGCCAACGGATGGGCCGCGAGGTAGCGGATTTTGTCGTCGATAACTTCCTGACTCCTGTTCACGAAAGCGACGATTCCGACGACAGATGATCCAATGCCTTAACAGTTTTTGACTCGGACATAGCTGCCTACATCCATGACAACACGGATGATGAGTTCACCCACCAGAATTTCATCAATGCCTACCTTGTCTCCAAGGGGCAGATCCCGTTGATCTGGAGAAGTTCCGCACGCTTCCAGGGAGCACTGCCAGTGGTTCAAGCGGCATGCTGCGGCTGACGATCTTTATGCAACTCACAATCGATACCCGTTGGTGGAAACGTTTCCACCGCCTGTCGATTGCGAGGTCTTCCGTGCACCGCATCGGGTAGTCGGACAAGTGCCTGCGGCGAGTATCCATATGGACGAGAACCGCGTAATCAGAGTTGACTATGATTTTGGTTACGAATATCTGTGCGAAGCAACGTATGTGTAGGCTGATTCATTCCAACTGCAACCAGCATGCCCGCAGATGGTTGTTGACATCAGGAGTCCGATGACGAGCGATGTGCTAGTTATGGGAGGCGGAGCGACAGGCCAGCTTGCGGCGGCCTACCTGCGGAAGCGCTTCCCGAATCTGAAAGTCGCGGTGGTTGAGGGCCCGCACAAGAATCGTCCGATCGTCGGCGAATCGCTCGTCGAGGGGAGTGTCGATTTCCTTTTGGAACTCGGGCTTGGCGCTTATCTGGTGGAAAAGCACTATCCGAAATACGGCCTCACCTATTATTTCAAGCCCAATATCGACGATCCCGCCGATCGCACTTACGTTGTTGACGAAATCCCGACTGCCCCGCAGATCCTCTCGTTTCAGATTAATAGATCCACGTTCGATCGCGAGGTGCGAGACCGCAACGTGAAAAACGGCGTGGAGATAATCGACGGCAGCGTGACGGCAGTGGATATCAGCAGTGGCGGGAGACTCCACGCGGTGGCCGTGCAGGACCCCTCTGGGGAGAAACAAACGCTGAGCGCCCGCTGGCTTGTGGATGCCACCGGCCGGAACCGGGCGCTCGCGAAACAGTTACAACTCCAGGAAACAGTCAAGGAACAGAAAAACGTTTTCTGGTTCCGGCTGATGAATTTCAATCCTGAAATTCTGAACCGCATCCACGCCCTCAAGAAGCAAAACCGTGCCTACGTTCCTTACTTCGCGACTCATCATTTCTTTGGAAAGGGCAACTGGATTTGGTACATCCCGATGCGCTCGCCGGAAATCGTGCCGCTCGTCAGTATCGGCATCACCTACCGCACGGACGTCTATCCGCACGGCGAGGTGCGCACGATGGAGCAGTTCCTGGAGTGCGTGGGGCGGGAGCACCCGGTAATCGTGGAACTGGTGCGCAGCGGTACAGTGGTGGACACGAATTTCTACGGTTCCTACATGTGGGAATGCCGCCAGCGCTATTCCGCCGATCGCTGGTACATCATCGGCGATGCTGGCGATACGGTTGATCCGCTGTACAGCGTTGGGCTGGCTTTGTCGTCGCTGCAAATCCGGCAGATTGCGGCGATCATCCAAGAGGAATTGAAGGGCAGCGACACCAGGGAGTTCACGAAGGATCTAGACACTGCTATCGCGGCGTTTCAACGCAGCGTGACGCGGGATACTACGCGCCTGTATGAGTGCATGGAGGATCCCTATCAATGTCATCTGCGTATCCATCTGTTCGTGAGCAAATACTTTCACCTGGGGCTTCCATTGATTATAAACGAGTATCTCTGGGATCCGCTGGGAGTGAAACTGGTGAACTGGTTTGCCAGCCTGGAAACACTGGAGGCTGATTCGACCAGGTTCCATGACCTGATTCGGGAGGTTGCCGCGAATCCGAAGAATCGCGCGCTCCCGAACTTCATCAAAGTGCAGTCCGGCTCGTCGATGAACTTCAGATACTACGAGCACCACCGTGAGGAGGACATTCCGGCATCGTTGTCCAGGCTAGCGTTTGGGCTTGGGCGTTTGCGGCTTGCTCTTCTCGGAAAGCTCGGCTGGCGAGGGTTGACTTGCTTCAGTCAGCAGCGGGCACTATTGAAAGATGTGGGCCGTGGGTTATTACTGGCGCCCTTCCATGGCACAAAATTGCGGGAAAGTAGGATGTTGCGGATGATCTTCAATCCCAGCGAGTCGAAACGCTCGAAAGACGGGGTTTAAACTGTCGGTGTCTGCATTCTGAGCGGATTACGGGCAATCCAGAAGTTATCATCTCCGGTGGTTGCGCCAGAGCGGCCGGGGTAGATGAGATAGCGTCATCTCGATTGGCTATCGGATTTCGCTTGAGGGCGCTCTCGAAATGCCGTGAACATCTCGCTCCGACCTTCGCACGTTGGCGCAAGATCAAAGTTAAGATGCGCACATCCAGGGGATTCCCACCGCTAACCGTACATGCCAAACCGGGTTACTATGCGCCTGCCCATTAACCTTCCCAGGACGTGAGCACGGTTCTGAAGAAAGCATCTCAGCGTAATTCGAACAGCGCCACGGTAATTGTCTTGCCGTTCAAACAGTGCGATCTACTCATAGCGCAAGCGGCCATGGGATCCACGCGTATGGCGCGCTGCTCCGGGCACCGCTGCCCGCTCTGGTCCGTCACGTTTCCGATGATTCGGTCGCTGGCATTCTGAGCCGATACTGTGGGCGCCACAAATTTCAAAGTGACTGTGCAGAGTCCAAGAAAGCAAAAAAGTTTTGAAATTCGATTAACTTGTACTTACTCCAGATTGCCTACCAGGGACCTCCGAAACAAGAAAATCGCGGATATCAGGAATAAATGCAGACGCGCATTGGTCTAAATGGATGAAACGCGTTGAATGGCAAGCGCGGGTGCCCCCCAAGCCCGCGCCGCTGTTCTGCGTGGCTTAAACAAACAGATCGCTAGAAGCGTAGTACACGAGGAGAAGGAATGTTCGAAAAGAAAAACGGTGAGTTACTGCACGACCACAATCACGACGGGATTGGACCAGCGCGGAACCGTCGCGCTGCGCATCAATAAGTGACCTGAAGTGATGTAATGCAGTGCTCCCAGTCTGATTCCGTGCCACGTTCCCAGCGCGGTTATTCGTTAAAACTTACTTCATTTCGGCGGCCGAAGGCTGCTCGCGTCAGCGGTTCGTGGTTGGCGCTCGTAGCCCTGATTTGTTTGGCCTCTTTGGCAGCGTGCGCGAGCCGCACCACAACAATGGTCCCTGGCAACCTCACCGCAATTAAGCATATCGTCTTCATCATCGACGAAAATCATACTTTCGATAATTATTTCGGTACTTTTCCCGGAGCCGATGACACTACCTCCGGCCTCCTTTCAAATGGCCAATGGATCCCTCTAAGTCCAATGCCCGACGCCGATGAGAGTACAGCTCTGTGCAATGGCTGGGATTGTGCATTGCAAGCCATGGATGCTGGAAAAATGGATAGGTTTGATCTGATCAGCGGGGGAACTTGGGCCGCTTATACACAAGCGCAAGAGCAAGAAATACCCAATTACTGGACCTATGCACGGCGTTTCGCGATCGCTGACCACTATTTCAGTTCGGTTCATGGGCCGAGTTTGCCCAACCAGCTCTTTGCCATAGCGGCACAGTCCGGTGGTGCGATTGACAACGGGAGGCCCGGCACGGTAGCCGATTGTGCCCCGAATTCGAACAGCACCATCACGGTTATTGCCCCAGACGGTAACCGCTCCCAGCAGATTCGCTGCTTCGACTTTCCAACCCTGCCAGATTCTTTGGAACACGCTGGGATAAGTTGGAAATACTACGCAGAGGGAGGTGGATTTATTGGTCTCATCAGCCATATTTATAACAGCACCAAGTGGACCGCGAATGTTGCGGAACCGGAGCAGTTTGTCATCGATACGCAGGCCGGCCAGTTGCCCAGCGTGAGTTGGCTACTGCCACCTGAGTACAAGAGCGAACATCCCCCCGATAGCATATGTGATGGAGAGAATTGGACGGTGAGTGTAGTGAACGCGCTCATGCAAGGCCCGGATTGGAATTTCACCGCCGTGTTTGTGACGTGGGACGACTTTGGAGGGTTCTACGACCACGTGGCGCCTCCACAACAGGATCAGTTTGGTCTGGGTCCACGTGTGCCACTCTTGATCATCTCCCCTTATGCCAAACCGGGCTATGTTTCCCACAATTTGTCTGACCACACTTCACTATTGCGGTTCGTGGAGACCCGCTACGGGTTGCAAGCACTCACATCGCGGGACGCTGCAGCTACCGATTTAATGGATAGCTTTGACTTTGACAGCCCTCCACGGCCGCCCGTTATCCTGCAACCTCGCGCGTGCCCGTGATGCGCGGGTGTTGGCCGAAGCACACTTAACCGAAGGCCCGGCGATTCGTCGAAGTAACCCCAACGTCCCGCAGGAATGGGCCAAAGGCTGAATTTCGACGAGAATGGTTGGGGACTTTTACCTTGCTAAACCGTTGCAGGTCAAAGGGACTGTTTTTCCAGCCACTTCGACGAAAAACGCGCTATTCGGACAACTGGCTGTTTCCATCTAGCGTTCGAGGCGAGACTAAAGCCGTTCCTTACGGGAGAAAAAGTTTCCCTTATCGATTGCCTCATGGAGAGGGTGCGAATGGGCAGTGGTGGGTTTCTCTTATTCCGAGACTTTTTTCGACGCTATCGGCAAGAGAGGAATATCAAGACAGCACCAGACGATGAGACGTTTGCACATTTCAAACAAATAATGGACAGAATATCCCTGCGCTTTCTTCAAGAAGCCCTTAGAGCCTCAATCGTGATCAGCTA
>DASXLU010000124.1:0-3650 GCA_036496065.1 Candidatus Acidiferrum sp. | reverse complement strand
AAAAGCGGAAAAAACGCCGCGGAGGTAAAGGAGCAGCTTCGGCCTGAACGCGAGTTGCACGCAATCATTCAATTGGTGCTGCGCCTGGCGAAAGCCGCCGGAGTGAAAGAAACCGAAGTGCAGGTCGATGAAGGTATCGACGCGCTTACGCGATTCGCGAACAACGCGATTCACCAGCACGTCGCGGAACACGGTCTGAACGTGTCGATTCGCACGGTGGTCGATGGGCGCACTGCGCGCGTAACCACGAACCGCGTGGATGAAGATTCGTTAAAAGCCGCGCTCGAAGGCTCATTGTCTTTGGCTGCGAGCCAGCCCAAGGATGCGCATCTCCTGCCGCTGCCTGGCAAGCAAAAATATCGCGCCGTGAACCGGTATATACCTGCCACGGCGACGCTGTCGGCGGAAGAACGCGCACGCGCCGTGAAGAGTTCGTGCGACTTGGCGGAGCGCAAAGGCCAGGTGGCTGCGGGAATCTTCGCCAGTGGACAGAGTCAAACGATTCTGGGCAATTCGCGCGGATTGATGGCAGGTTATCGGCAGACACAGGCTGAGTTTTCCATCACCATGCAACACGGCTCGGCGGCAAGCTGGGCTAAGGCGAACTCCGCGGATGTACGGCAATTCAATCCGATATCGCTTTCGCAAATTGCCAGTGGGAAAGCGGAACTGGCGCAGAATCCGGTGGAACTGGCTCCGGGGCACTACAACGTGATTCTTGAGCCAGCGGCCGCGCTCGATCTGGTGGGCTTGCTCTTTTACGACTTTGCGGCCACCGCTGTGAAGGATCAACGTTCTTGTTTGGCTGATCGCATGGGTAAGCCGCTCTTCGGCCCCAACATTTCTATCGTCGACGACGTGTTTCACCCAGAGCAACTGGGAGCGTCATTTGACGGGGAAGGCATGCCGCGGCAGAAGGTCGCCCTGGTCGAGAAGGGCGTGCCGCGCAATCTGGTGTACTCGCGGCGGTCCGCGAAAGAGGCCAAAACGAAGCCGACCGGGCACGGATTCCCGCTGCCCAACGAGCACGGCGAAGCGCCCATGAACCTGGTATTCGGCGGAGGCAAGACCTCCGTGGACGAAATGATTGCTTCCACCGACCGTGGCTTGCTGGTAACGCGCCTGTGGTACATCCGCGAAGTCGACCCCTACGAAAAGATCATGACGGGCATGACGCGCGACGGGTTGTTCCTCGTCGAGAAGGGCAAAATCACCAAAGCCGTGCGCAATTTTCGATTCAATCAATCGGTCTTGGAAATGTTACGGAATGTTGACAGTCTCGGCCCGGCGCACCGTACCAGTGGGGAAGAAGCCTTCGAAATGGTGGTTCCGGCAATGAAAGTACGCAATTTTCACTTCAGCGAAGTCACGAAGTTTTAAGGGATTTGTGCCTGCACCTGCCCCCAGAAAACCGATAGATTCCAGAAAAATTCTGCATTGTACATTCCGCGGCGTGGCGTCTATTAACCTAGTATGTGTAGTCGCGCGGCGAAGAATTTGCAGGGGCGCCAGCCGAACTGGGGACACCCGGACCACGATGCGTGCGGGACGGGGTTCATTGCGCGCCTAAGCGGTACTCCTAGCAACGAAATCCTTCAATACGCTTTACAGGCTCTGGAACGCTTGTCGCATCGAGGTGGTGTGGACGCGGATGGCGCGAGCGGCGATGGCGCGGGTGTGCTGACCAGTTTGCCGAAGGAGTTTTTCCGGGCGCGCGCAGCCGAAGAGAATATTTCGCTCGGCGAACACTTCGGCGTAGGAATGCTGTTCGCTCCCGCCACACGTGTTGCCGACGCTCGTGCGGCCATGGAAGAAGCGATTGGCCGCAGCAAATTGCGGCTGGCCGGTTGGCGACGCGTGCCGGTAAATCCCAATTCGTTGGGACAGCGCGCGTTTGAAACGATGCCGGAAATCGTGCAGTTCTTCGTGGAGCCGATTCCTACCAAGAACACTCCGGAGGTGCCGGAGCAAAAGTTTGAGCGCAGCTTGGCATTGTTGCGGAAGCGTGCTGAAGGGGTATTGCCAGAGCGCTGCTATCTCTGTTCGCTGTCTTCGCGCACCATCGTTTACAAAGGCCTGCTGACGCCCTGGCAATTTCCACGCTTTTACGAAGATTTGCGCAGCAAGGAATTTGTCGCCAATTTCGCGATTTTCCATCAGCGCTATTCAACGAACACCGAACCTTCGTGGCAGCTCGCGCAACCGTTTCGCTATGTCGCGCACAATGGCGAAATCAATACGATCGTCAGCAACCGCCGCTGGCTGCGCGCCAAGGAACGCGAAATTCGCAAGCGCATCGGCGTTGGTAAATGGTTCAAGCTGCTGGAAGAGCGAGTCAGCGATTCCGCGAGTTTCGATAATGGTCTCGAGTTGAAGTTGCTGCAGGGCAAAACCGTCGAGGCATCGATGCTCGAACTGGTGCCGCCTGCTTATACGCACGATCCATTTCTTTCCGCGGACGTCCGCATGGCGCTTGAAGGACTTTCGCGGGAGGGCGAGCCGTGGGATGGACCTGCGGCAATGGTGTTCAGCGACGGGCTGTCCGTTGGCGTGAAGCTGGATCGCAACGGCTTGCGGCCGATGCGCTACACCGTGACGCACGACGGCTTGGTGATTGCGGGCTCCGAAACAGGCTTGGTGGATTTGGAGGACGCGCAGGTGGCGGAGCGGCATCGTCTCGGCCCGGGCGAAATGATTCTGGCGAATCCGCAGGCGGGAGTGTTTTTGCGTTGGCGCGAACTGCTGAAGAGCGTGACTACCCAGCATGCGCGCAAAGCTGCCCACGAACCGCAACGTTTGCGGCTGGATGCGCAAATCAGCGCCGTTCGCGTGCCCGATGCCAAACGCGTCGCTGGCGCGGCCGGATGGACTGACGACCAGTACAAAATTTTATTCCGGCCTCTCGTGGCCAACGCCAAGGAAGCGGACTGGAGCATGGGCGACGACGCGCCTCCGGCATTCTTGTCGGTGCTCACGCGTTCGCTGTGGGATTACTGCAAGCAGCGTTTCGCGCAAGTGACCAATCCGCCGATCGATCCGCTGCGTGAATCGCACGTGATGTCGCTCGAAATGCCGCTCGGCAAAGAGCATATTTTGTCCGGCCCGATTCTGAGTGTTGCCGAACTCGCCGAGCTCTGCGCCACGCTAGCGCCGGTGCAGATTCTCGATTTTACATTTCCTTCCGCCATGGGAGTTCCAGGTGCGCGCCGCTGTTTAACTCAGTGCAACACTACCCCTCTGAGTAGCGACGAGGGCCCGGGACTCCTCCTCCTTTCTGATCGGAACATCGGCAGGGACCGTGCGGCTTTGCCCGCGCTTCTGGCTACGGCCAAGGCATGGAAAAATTTGGTGGCGCAGGGATTCGCAGACGTTCCGGTGATCGTGGAAAGCGCCCAGGTGTTCGACACGCATCACGTAGCGATGTTGCTTGCCGCGGGGGCCAGCGCCGTCGTTCCGTATCTCGCTGAGCAATTCGCGGAGCAGGAGGAAATTGGCGGCTTCGAAAAAGCTCGCAAGGGTATGTACGGTGGCTTGCGGAAAGTGCTTGCGCGCATGGGCATCTCCACGCTGGTGAGTTACCGCAACAGCCATCTGTTTGAAGTTTTGGGCCTCGACGAAGATATTTGCCGCGAATATTTCGAAGATGCCGG
>DASXLU010000123.1:0-2785 GCA_036496065.1 Candidatus Acidiferrum sp. | reverse complement strand
GCGGCCACCAGCATAATTACGCTGACGCCCAGCACTACACCGAAAACGGTGAGCGCGCTGCGAAGCTTGTGACTCCGTAGGGTGTCGAGTGCTTGCTTCAGATTTTCGCCGTGAGCCTGGGCCATATCGATTCCTCGTTATTCCGAGCGCAGCGCTTCGATTGGATCGAGTTTCGCTGCGCGCATCGCGGGAAAAATTCCAAAGAAAAGTCCTACCACCGTTGAAAGACAAAGCGAGAGCACCACCGCACTCACTGGCGTTTGCATAGGAAACGAGAACAACGCCTTGACCAGCCCGACGATGGCGTACGCCGTGACAATTCCAATCAAGCCGCCGGTAGCCGACAAAACCGCCGATTCCGTCAGAAATTGCAGCATGATCTGCTTCTTTCTGGCACCCATGGCGCGGCGCAATCCGATCTCGCGCGTTCGCTCGGTGACGCTTGCCAGCATTATGTTCATAATGACGATGCCGCCCACCACGAGAAACACGCTAACCAGCGCTGTGGCCACAAACGCAAGGTTGCCCGTCAGGTCGTGCCACAGCGACATGATCGAGTCCGAGCCGATAATCGCAAAATTGTCCGGCGCATCGAACGGCAAATGGCGCCACGCGCGAAACAGCATGCGCGCTTCGTCTTCGCTCATCTGCATTAATTCCGCGCTTGGCGCCTTCACGAAAATCGCCACCCAGTCGTAATCCTGGTGCCAGCCCTTTCGCCAGGTCATCAGCGGAAGAATCATGTAGTTGTCTTGCGACTGGCCAAACGCGCTGCCCAATGGCTCCGCCACGCCAATCACTTCATAGGTGTGCGTCTGTACGCGAATGGTTTTGCCGATGGGATCGACGTTCGGGAAGAACTTCTGTACCAGGTCCGGCCCAATGAACGCGACCTCGGAACGATGCTCGTCGTCCGCTTCAGAGATAAAGCGCCCTTGCGCAACCGTCAAGTTTCGGACTTCCGCGAAGTTGGCCGTCGCTCCAATAAACTGCGTGTTCTCCATGGTCAGGTTGCCGCTGCGCACCGCCATCAAGTGCTCTTCTTCGCCGGCCACCGAACTGGCCAGTTTCATGTTGTCGCGAAGGCGCTCGTAGTCTTCAAACGTCACTAAGGGTCGCTTTTGGGCTTTGATCCAGGCGTCTTCGCTGGTGATGATCCCGAACCGATGCACGATAAAGACGTTAGCGCCCAGATTCGCTACCCGGTCGGCAACGTACATATTCAGCCCGGCAATCACACTCATCACGGCCACCAATGTTGTTACCGCGAGGATTACGCCGAGTAAGGTCAAGAAACTGCGCAGTTTATGGGATCGCAGCGCATCCAACGAAAGCTTAATCGTCTCCATCGTAGTGATAAGACCAGCGCGAAAGCCGCCTGCCCGCGGCACAGCAGGCCCGACTCTGCCGACTATCGACGGTAGACCCCTTAACCCCTCTGCGGGCGCTATGCCCATTGGTTCTCCAGTACTTAAGAAGACGAAGACTGACCCGGATTTGTTGCTGAAACGCCGAAGTGCTACTAATTAGACGGAAAAAAGGGCCATTTTCTTTCAAAATAGAGCAAAAAAGGCGAGCTAGGTGGCCTTATTTTGCTTCTTTTAGAGTCTAAACTGACGCTTCTGACCGCGATGTGACCGCACACACGTCCAGAGCCAATCCCTATTTTCTCATAACTGCCGCATGACCGATGGCTACCCACGTTCGTCTACAAGCCTGGAGGTGAAGTCCATGACTTCCCGCAAGCTGCTCCCCTTGACCGGAATCGCCGTTTGGGCCGCCGTAATCCTGACATCTTCGCCTCGCGCTTTGCCGCACCGGCATTCGCCAATCTTCCTTGTTCTGGCCGATGAGGAACGCGGCGCCTCGGATGCCTGCCAAGATCTTCACATGCACTTCGACCATCACGATGCCGTCTACCAATCCGAAGAACGCAGCATCCCGCGCTCCGAGGTGACCACGCTTCGCGTGAAGGCCCATGAGAACGGAGGGCTGCGAGTCCACGGATGGGAGCAGGATGCCTATGGCGTCACTCTTTGCAAGGCTGCGGAAGAGGGCAACGACGCGCAGAAAATGTTTTCGCAAATCCACCTGAATTATCAGGCTGGCGAGCTCAGCGTGTCTGGCCCCGAATCGAACGAACATTGGGCTGCATTCTTGTTGATTCGTGCTCCAAAGAACGCAGCACTTGAGCTTGAGGCGCACAACGGCCCACTTAGCGTCAAAGGTGTGGATGGCAAAGTAAAAGTTCACGCGATCAATGGGCCGATCACTATCTCGGATTGCACTGGCGAGATGGACGTCGAGGCACAGAATGGCCCGCTCACGCTTGATGGCAATGGCGGCAAGCTTAGCGCTCGAGCGGAGAACGGACCTCTCACCGTTTCCTTGAACATGCCCGGCTGGAACGGCTCAGGGATGGAGGCGCACGTCGACAACGGGCCGCTCACGTTGCACGTGCCGACGGGCTACACTTCCGGCGTGCTTCTCGAATCGAACGGCTCAGGGCCGTTTTCGTGCGCCTCGAAGGCTTGTTCGGAAGGACGCAAGACCTGGGAGGACGACCGCAAGAGCATTGCTTTCGGCTCCGGACCTACTGTCGTGCGCGTCTCCGCAGTGAATGGACCAATCAGCGTCCACTAGAATTATCTCGAGATGGCGGGTACGAGATGCATTGAGGCGAAATTTATGGCAAGCTGTGGGACATGGGAAACAAAGACGCAAGACGACGCGAAGTGAAGAAACCGAAGAAGACCACTCCGAAGACAGCGCCTGCGCCACGTGG
>DASXLU010000122.1:0-11098 GCA_036496065.1 Candidatus Acidiferrum sp. | reverse complement strand
ATGGAGTCACGCCGGTTGAACGTAAGTTTTCTGTCGGTACCAGGCTGAATTTCTCCGGGAGCAGCCGGCCTTGCCAAGTGCGCCGAATTTATTGTTACTGCGTCCTTTGCAAAGGCATTAGTGAAACGCACGCGGATCGTTTTTCCGCCAACAGAAACACGCACAATTTGCCGCAGGGTGATGCCGCTCGCAGAATTCGCAGCTACAAATTGGTCTGTAGCTTCTGCAAGTTGCGGAGCACACGCCCAGGTGCCTACCCAGTAATCGCCCGCCTTACGGTTATGTGCGTTGCAGACCGCATCGATCAGGCTTCCCGACGCGAACAGCAAAGTCATTATTGCTAAAACTATCCGGTTTTTCTTCAACGCCGCCTTCATCGGGTGCTTTGCATCAAAGACTCGCAATTCATAGCTCTACAGGTGACCCACAGTTCGTCCGCTAGCGGCACACCGCGTCTAGATCAGACAGGTGCGCATTTGCCAAATCTGCAGGAACAGAAAGATGCCGCGCTCTTACGAACTGATCAAGAAACGAGCCGTCCCAATTGCTCGGCAGGTCCGGATGCATGGAGTACGCGGGATCACTTTCTGCTTCTGGCAGCGTGACTAGTCTGTAGCCGCGTTCCTGTAGCAAATCGAGCAGATGAGGAAGCATGATGGTTTCAAAGCTGCCGAGATGCAGCAACATTACTTGCTTGATGTCACGCCCAAAAACGGCTCGTGCGAGCACCTTGCTGTGTTCAAGAGATTCGGCGGCGCCCTCCATATAGCTATTCTTCAGTTGTTCGATTAATTGCTGGTCACTTTTCGCCAGGCATCGAGCATACGGCGCATTGTAGGCATAGTCGCCAAAACTGACCGTCACTTGCGCTACTTTGTAGCCGTGCTCGTGTAGAAAATTCGACACGGTACGATGTTTCTCAGGGGTGTCGCCCTCGCGAAGGAATGGATAACGTATCCAATGCCAGTCCTGATCGTCCATGAGTCCTGCAAGCGTCGCTTCGTTCGCCAAAATGTCCTGCTCGAACTCAGCCGCCGAGTTGGTATTCAAGTCCATATGGGAAAAGGTGTGGTTCGCGAGAAGAAATCCGGCGGCGCGCCACATCGGCAACACGTCTGCGCTTGCAGGCTCGATCTGCAGTCCTTTTGCGTTGACGAAGCCGTAGATAGGCGGAGCGTGTGCGGCGTGCAAGGCGCTGATGATGCCTTTGGCGATATCAACTCTCGTCATGCCGTTAGGAAGCGGGCCGTGCACCGGAAGATCGTCGAAGGTGAGCGCCACTTCGGGCTGGGCGAGGGGGACAGGAGATCGGCAGAGAGAAGGGAGCGTAAAAGCGGCCAAGCAGCAACTAAACGCGACGGCAAAGGAACGCACCGTCATTTCGTAGATGGATCGCATGGACGAGGCTAAAGAATTGTACACTAAGCTACGCGTTAACGTTACCGGACAATTACATTCTACCTTACGTTGCCTTGATCCGGTACAATTTGCCCGAGTCTTAAACCTTTTGTGACTGCTCGCGACCTTTTTTTGCGTTTTCTGTGTGTGTCTCTCGGAATTCTGCCGAGTTGCAGTATAGCTATCGGCTCTCCCCAGAAGGCCCCTTCGTCCCCGGGGACGGCGCCTATTCAATTTGCCCTGCAAACTCTTCCCTTTCGCGTGGAACCCGACGAAACACCGACATACCCACACGCTCCCGCTACTATGGCAGGAGGAGTTGCGGTCCTTGATTACAACAAAGACGGACGGCCCGACATCTTTTTTACCAATGGTGCCAACATTCAAACTCTAAAGAAAGACTCACCGAAATTTTCGAATCGCCTGTACCGCAATGACGGCAACGGTGTGTTTACGGACGTTACCAAGGAAGCTGGCCTGAGCGGCGACGGCTATGATATGTGCGTCGCGGTAGGCGACTACGACAATGATGGCTATCCGGATTTGTTTGTCGGCGGAGTCCACGGTAATACGCTGTATCACAACAACGGGAACGGTACCTTCACTGACGTCACGGCCAAGGCCGGATTGAATCATTCCGTCGATCCTCAGTACGGACCTTTGTGGACCGCCGCCGCTGCCTGGGTCGATGTAAATAATGATGGCCTTCTCGATTTGGTGGTCATCAACTATTTGCAATGGAACATTCAGACCGAAGCTTTGTGCCCTTTCGCCGGAACTTATGATTACTGCAGTCCGGAACGTTACAAGGGTCAGCCCAATCAACTCTTCTTGAACCGGGGCGACGGCACATTCCAGGACGTCTCCGAGCAGTGGGGACTGCGCGCCAAGCCCGGAAAAGGTATGGGGGTGGGCGTAGCGGACTATGATCTAGACGGCCGCCCGGATCTCTTCGTCACCAACGACACGTCGTACAACTATCTGTTCCACAACACCGGTCACAGTTTCGATGAAGTCGCATTCCAGCAGGGCGTCGCTCTTGTTGAAGATGGCAGATTTGTCTCGGGAATGGGCCTGGACTTCCGCGACTTTAACAATGATGGATTTCCGGACATTACGTTCGTGGCGCTCAACGATCAGACTTTTCCGCTGTTCGTGAATAAAGCTGGTAAGGGCTTCGAAGAGGTGACGTTTCCTACGGGCATGCGCCAACTGTCACGCTCGATGTCGGGATACGGGGCCGGCTTTTTCGATTTCGACAACGACGGCTGGAAGGACTTGTTTGTGTCGCGCGGGCACGTAGAGTCTGTTACCGCTGCGGCTTACACCGTGGATCAATACAACACCGTTTTTCGCAATCCTGGCGCAACAGGAAAATGGCAAGCGTTTACTGCGGAAGCCGGGCTCGCCGCTTCGACGACCGCCCGGCATCGGGGTTGTGCGTTTGGCGACTTCGATGGCGACGGAAGAGTAGATGTTGTTGTGACGGCGATTGGCAAAGATGCTGAGATCTGGATGAATCGCTCGATAAATTCCGCCCACTGGCTGGAAATCGCGCTCGAAGGCACGAAAAGCAATCGCGACGGAATTGGAGCGCGAATCAAGGTGGTCACGTCGGCGGGCGCACAGTATAACCACATGACCACAAGCGTCGGCTACGCTTCTTCTAGTGATGGCCCGGTGCATTTTGGGCTTGGAGGCGATCACCAAGCCAGTTTGATTGAGATTCGCTGGCCTTCAGGAATTGTGCAGACCTTGAAAGATGTGGAAGGCGATCGGGTGCTGCATTTGCAAGAGCCGGTGCTGAAAGAAGTACCGCGTTAGACCTTGTGGATTCAATTAAGGAAGTTTATAGACAGGGCCACCTGCGGCTCCGGCATGGTAACTTTCCGGTGCGCCCAGGTAGCTGGACTTCACGCCCCCAAGGTCAATCACCAATTTCTGCAGCACGACTCCTGGATCGACCATCCAGATTTTCAGTATGTGATTTCCCGGGTTCGAAATAAAGTGCGTCGAGCTAACTTTTCGAACACTATCTTTCACCGCAGTGGCCCAGGTTTCGCTGTTGTTTTGCGCGAGTATGTCGACAATTTGCGGCGGGTCATCGTCGGTCGATATGGCATAACGCAGCCCGCGGCCCGGCACGAAATTCAGTGTGGGATCCAAGATGGCTTCAACCTGAACTTGGCCTGCATGAAAAAAATATAGCTCATACTCAAGGCATGGTGCGTCTTTCCCCGGGGTTACGCTTGCCGCGGTTACTGGGAAAAGAGACATAGACGAGCCTGTTCTGCCCAAATCCTCAATTTTTTCCCAGCGCGCAGAAGCGGAGTCAATTTTTTTTGTATAGTGGGGCGCTTCGATTGCCAGATAACGATCGGTCTCGACGAAACCAGTTAGCTCTTCACGTTTTGCTGTCACCGGATCAAAAGCATTTACGGCAACGGAAACACGTTGGCCGGAATCACTGGTGAATTCCACCGTTCCGCTCTGCACCCCTTTCGGCACACGCGTCCAGTCAATCCCGATCCAAATTCTTTCCTCCTTAGCCACTTTGTCGTGTGCCGCGCTTAATGTGATCCACGGTGCGCTTGCGGTTGCTCGAAAATAGAATGATGATTTTCCCCGATTGAACAGATCCACGAAGCGACGTTGCCGTTGGAAAACATCGAACTGTGGAAGAGCGGCCTCTCTCTTAGCATCGGGCCAAGCCCAATCGGATCCTTCGATGGCCACGCCCATCGAAGCTTTCTCAGGAACATCAATGCGCTTCACTTTAGGTATGATGTTGACCGGTGGTTCGTTCCAAAAGGTGTAGCCGATGTGCGTTTGGTCCAGCATGTGATTCCACTTGCCATGGGCCAGAGTATGGTTGTAGTAGGAAGACAGCGCCGCATCTGCGCCAAAAAGTCGTTCCACTTCGTCTGCCAAGTCGTTCGTGCTGGCGCGCGCTTGCTCGGCGTAAAGTTGATTCTTCCCCGCGGCGATATACAACTGATTGATCACAGCGGATGCCTTTACGGGATACAGAACCAGTTCGTAGAAAGCGTCTTTCGTAACGTCTGGCAGGTTTGCGTAAATTGATTCGGCCTTATTCGTCAATTCCTGGAACTGATCGGCAACCGTTTCAGCTTCCCGATAATTCGCCAGGCTGTAGGTGCCTGGTTCGAGCAGTTCGGGTTTTCGTCTGCCATTGAACTTAGCGTATTTTGCGATAATCTCCGCAATTTCCGGCGCATATCGCGAGCCAAATTCTCGCTCGGCCCAAAGCCGGCCGAACTCTGCGATTTTCTCTTTGGGCCATCGCTGCGGATTCCAGGCCAGGCTTAGGAAAAACTCCATCGGAAATTCCATTGGCTTCAGATCGCCAACATTCACAATCCAGATACGGTCGGCTCCATACTGCATGGCCAGGTTCATCTGCTCCCAGATTTTGGGTATCGGATTCGTGTTGATCCACTTGTAGGAGCGCGGGTCGCCTACATAGTCAAAATGATAGTAGATGCCGGAACCGCCGCTACGCTTGCGTTCTTCCGCGGTCGGCAGGCGGCGCAGGTTGCCCCAGTTGTCGTCGCACCACAGCAAGGTCACATCGACGGGTACGCGCATGCCCTTGTCGTAATACTCCATCACTTCTTTGTACAGCGCCCAGTCCTGCGGCTCGTCGGCAGGATTCTGTCGATACACGTCCGAGATGATTTTGCGTTGATCGTCGACAATGTGCTCCAGCAGTTGGATGTTTGCTTTGTCGGACATGGGCAGGTCTCCATCGCCGCGCATGCCCAGGGTAACGACGTTCTCGTAACCTTTGTTGCGTTCCAGGCCGCTGCGCCAGAATTCGCGCAACACTTCGGAGTTCTGCGCATAGTCCCACGGGCCGGTTCCGTAGCGTTTCCATTCCTGTTGCGCCCGCATCATTGGCTCATGATGCGATGTGCCCATAATAATTCCGTACTCGTCAGCCAGTTTCGAATTTAGGGGATCGTCGTCGTTGAAGGCGTTATTCCACATGGCCGGCCAGAGATAGTTGGCTTTCAGCCGCAGTAGAAGCTCGAACACCTTCTCATAAAATTGGTGATTGTAGTTTCCGTATTTTTCTTTCACCCAACCGGTAAGCGCCGGCGCCTCGTCATTGAGAAAAATGCCGCGATATTTCACTGCTGGCGGCCCTTGCGCGTAACTTCCAGACCTTACGCATAGAACATCTTGATGACGAACGGGAACATCGGCCCACCAATACCAGGGCGATACGCCGATTTGTTCGGAGAGATCGTAAACGCCATAGATCGTGCCGCGTTTATCACTGCCCGCAATCACCAGTGCTTTCGCTATGCCGGGGAAGGGATTCGCCACAGTCTGCACAACGAAGGTTTCCCATTTCCCTTTTATCGCCGTGACGTTAAGCCTTCCTTCGCGGGCCAATCGATCGATCAGTGAACTTTTCCCAAGAGTGCCAATGAGAATCGCATTCGGACCGGATAAGTCATTCACGCGAGTGAGGGTGGGGTCGCAACCTGTGACGCGATGGATGTCCGCCTGCAGATCCGCAGCGGCGCGCTGCACACCGATGTAATCCCCAGCGTCTACATACAGGACAGTGGCTTGACCCGCGTGGACGATCGGGAAATTTCCCGGGGTGTCGTTCGTTTCGACATAACGTGGTTCTCCCAGGCTATAACCGCTGCATGGAAACATCAGTAAAGTCGATAGCGCGAGCAGTGCAGAGAAAACGAGCCCGCGCGAGGACCTTGCTGAAAATAGATGCAGACTAAACTTGATTCCGGAGATGGCCTTCATAAGTCTGCGGTCCGCGGGGCGTGAAATGCACAAGGCGCGTCAATTCACAGTTTTGGCGCTGGGAACATGAAGCGCCTGGCGAAGCGCCGGAAAGATCTGCGAGTAAACCTGATAGTTTCGTTGCATGAGAGCGCTAGCTTGGCGGTCGGGTTCAATGCGCGCCGCAACCCGCACCACCGCATCGCAAGCCTCGTCGACACTCGCCCAACATTTCGCTCCAACGCCCGCCAGGATTGCCGCCCCGTAAGCCGCGCCCTCTTCCGCAGCCAAGATTTCCACTGCGCTGCCATACACGTCGGCTTGAATTTGTCGCCACAAAGGAGAACGCGCGCCACCGCCACCCAGACGAATGCTTTGCACCGGCACGCCGATTTCTTTCAGGATCGTAAACGTGTCTTTCAGGCTGAAGGCCACGCCTTCCAAAATTGCCCGAATCAGATGTGCTCGCGTGTGCGAAGCGGTCAATCCGACAAACGCTGCCCTAGCGTTCGGATCCAGGTGCGGAGTTCGCTCGCCCATTAGATACGGCGCCCAGAATGCGCCATCCGCTCCGGCCGAAACGTTCGCGGCCAGCTCTGTCAATTGATCGTACGGGTCGCCGTTGGCAGATTCGCGAGAGAAAAATTGATCGCGAAACCAACGAAGCGATAATCCTGCCGCTTGTGTTACGCCCATCACGTGCCAACGATTCGGAATCGCGTGGCAAAAAGTGTGCAGACGGCCCTCAGGGTCGAGTGCTGGCCGATCGGTGGCAGCAAAAACCACGCCGGAGGTGCCTATCGTCGCACTCACCGCACCAGGCAGCGTGATTCCGATGCCAACGGCCCCGGCCGCCTGGTCGCCCGCTCCGGCAACGACTGGCGTGCCGGCTGCAAGCCCTGTTTCCTGCGCGCCTTGCAACGAAACCCGCCCGCAAATTTCTTGAGATTCGTAGAGCTTCGGAAGAATCTGGGGATCGAGGCCCGTTTTGCTGACGATCTCATCGGCCCAACGACGCTTGGCCACGTTGAGCAGCAGTGTGCCTGACCCATCGGCGACATCGCTGGCAAAGTCTCCGGTCAACCGGAAGCGCACATAATCTTTCGGCAGTAACATTTTTCGCACGCGAGCCCAGTTCTGCGGCTCGTTCTGTCGAACCCATAACATTTTTGTGAGCGTGAAATTTGTCAGCGGAGGATTGCAGGTCAATTCGATCAGGCGCTTTTGACCAAACAATTGCCGCAATTCTTCGCATTGCGCTTCGGTTCGCTGATCGCACCAAATCAGCGCCGGACGAATTACCTCACCGGCTTCATCGAGTAAGACCGCGCCGTGCATCTGTCCGGAAAAGCCAACACACGAGATGGAAGCCGCATCGAGACCCGCGGATTGCGTTGCTTTGCGCACAGCGATAGCCGCGGCGCGCCACCAGTCTCGCGGATCCTGCTCGGCCCAACCTTGCCTCGGACTGGCAAAAGGAACATGCTCCTCGCTAGCAGATGCCAGGATGCTGCCCTTCTCGTCAAGTACGATGGCTCTTGTGCCACCAGTGCCGACGTCGATTCCCAGAGTCGGAATAGCTCCTCCAGTCTGGCTATGCGTCCAGCGGCATACTAACCACGCAACCCACACTAATTGAAAACGAAATTATCTGACGCCAGTAAGAATATCCACTGTCAACTGATCCAACTTCTCGTACGGTAACCGCTTACGCAGGATAGCGTCTTTGTCGAACGAGTGCTCCGATAACACTTGCGCGCCCTGTTTGGAATATTTTGCCGTCGAAGGCAGATGTTTGCCATCGCGAGAGACTTCGCGTAACAGCGCCTGTATTTCCTTGTCGGCATTCCAGCGCTCGCCTTTTTCCTTCAGCACCAGATACGTTCGCATACATCCCCGTGCAAAGTCTTTCACGCCGGCGCAGTCTTCGGTTCGATAGGCGTGTGCGTCGAAATGGCGCGGTCCGTCATAACCGACATCTTCCAGGAATTTCACCAAAAAGAACGATGACTTCAGGTTGGCAGAGCCAAAACGCAGATCCTGATCGAATCTGCCAGGCATCTGATCGTTCAGATCGATATGAAAAAGCTTGCCGGCTTCCCAGGCTTGCGCCACTCCATGCACAAAATTCAGTCCAGACATTTGCTCGTGCGCCATCTCCGGATTCACACCTACCATCTCTGGGTGATCGAGTGTGTAGATAAATCCCAGGTAATGGCCCGTCGTGGCCATGTAAATATCGCCGCGGGGCTCATTAGGCTTGGCTTCCAGAGCGAAGCGCATGCCGTATTTCTTGTCCAAATTGTATTCGCAAAGATAGTTGATCGCCACGCGCAACCGTTTGATGGCTTCGTCCGGGCGTCGGCAAGCATCGGTTTCCACGCCTTCTCTTCCGCCCCACAGCACGAAAATTTTGGCGCCAAGTTCCGCGCCAAGGTCCATCGCTCTCAACGTCTTCTGGATCGCGTAGGCTCGCACTTCCGGGTCGTTTGCGGTGAATGCGCCATCCCGAAAAACGGGATGAAAGAACAAAGAGACGGTTGCCATAGGCACGACCAAGCCGCCCTCGTGGCAAGCTTGCTGAAATTTGCGGACAATCGCGTCACGTTCCGACGGCGTAGCGTCGATCGGAACCAGGTCGTTGTCGTGTAGGTTCACGCCCCACGCCCCAACCTCAGAGAGAATGCCCACGACTTCCTCGGGCGACATCACCGGGCGCACGAAGTCCCCAAAGGGGTCCCGCCCCCGATTTGCAAGTGTCCACAGCCCGAACGAAAACTTGTGCTGTGGCTTGGGCTGGTACGATCCGTTGCTGCTCATGGTTTTCTCCTCGCAAATGGGCAATCACTACGACAGCTCATGCCAAAGGCTAGGTCGCTCGGGTCGTCGCTCCGTACGACTAGGGGAGGCATGCAGCAGCGGTCTTACACGGAGACGGGAAGCGCAAGATACAGGGCGCGAATCCTCGGCGCATGAGACAAATCCTCGACGAAAGGTCTCGAGCGAATCGGCTTGTGTTTCCAACTCCTGACGTGTACGTTAACGACTAGCTATAGTATCATCTGCCCGACGCATTTCAAGGATGCAAATTCTAAATCCTTCCAAGGAGCCCCGCTTCATGTGCGTTTGGCCCTACGGCCTTGTTTGCCCGCCGTCACGATCGTCTCAACTTAAATCTGCAATTCCGACACGAACTAGCCCAGCGCCGAGGAGGGCTGGAACATGAAAAAACGATCGGCTGCCGCGTCTTCTTCCAAGCGCAAGGGTCGTCCGGCATACCAAAATCCAGCTCTGCCCATAAAGCGTAGGGTACAAGACCTGCTCTCTCGCATGACCCTGGAAGAGAAAGCTGCGCAAATGGTTTGTATCTGGCGAGAAAAAGTAAACACATTGGTGAATGTAGAAGGCGATTTCGATTACGAAAAGGCGAAAAAGGCATTCGCTGCCGGTCATGGCCTCGGCCAATTTGGCCGCCCCAGCGATTCCGGCAAGGGCAAAAACGCAAAAGAAATGGCCGAACTCACCAACGCTGCCCAGAAATTCTTTTGCGAGAACAGTCGCTTGGGAATCCCGCTGATGGTTCACGAAGAGTGTTTACACGGTCATGCCAGCGTGGACGGTACCAGTTTCCCTCAGCCGATAGCACTTGGCGCAACGTTTAATCCCGAACTGGTCGAGACGCTCTATTCGATGACTGCGCTGGAGGCTCGCGTTCGCGGTGCGCACCAGGCGCTGACGCCGGTGATTGATGTGGCGCGCGACCCTCGTTGGGGCCGCGTGGAAGAGACCTATGGCGAGGACCCTTACTTGGTTTCGCGCCTGGGAATCGCCGCGGTTCGTGGATTCCAGGGAGACCGCACCTTTCGCGACAAACGCCACATGATCGCTACCCTCAAGCACTTTGTGGGGCATGGTCAGCCGGAATCGGGTATGAACTGCGCCCCTGCCAACGTTTCCATGCGAGTTCTGCGCGAAACATTCCTTTATCCCTTTCAAGAAGTTTTGCGGCACGCCCGCGCCGTAAGCGTTATGCCTTCCTACAATGAAGTTGACGGAGTGCCATCGCACACTAACAAGTGGCTGTTGCGCGACGTTTTGCGCAAGGAATGGGGCTTCGACGGATTTCTGGTGTCCGACTACTTTGCGATCTGGGAACTCGGCTATCGCCCGGACACACACGGCCACTTTGTAGCAGAAGACAAGCTCGATTCCTGTGTGCAGGCGGTTCGCGCAGGCGTAAACATCGAAACTCCCGATCCCGACTGTTATCTCCACCTGACCGAAGCGGTGCGCAAAGGACTGCTGAAGGAATCCGAACTGGATGAATTGGTCCATCCGATTCTCTATTGGAAGTTCCAGATGGGCTTGTTCGAGGATCCATTTGTCGATCCCGCCGTAGCCGAACGCGTTGTCGGTTGCGATGTCCATCGCGAACTAGCCCTCAAGGCAGCGCACGAAGCAATTACTTTGCTGAAAAATGATGGCGGCCTGGCGCCTCTAAATATTGCTTCAATCAAAACGATTGCCGTGATTGGCCCTAACGCAAACCGTACTCTGTTGGGCGGCTACAGCGGCGTTCCCAAGCAGGAAATCACGGTCCTGGAGGGAATCAAGAATAAAGTCGGTGACCGGGCGAAGGTCCTCTACAGTGAAGGGTGCAAAATCACCATCGGTGGTTCGTGGAATGAAGACCGTGTTGTGGCCAGCGATCCAGAGGAAGACCGCAGGGCAATTCTACAGGCAGAGCAAGTAGCAAAAAATGCCGACGTCATCGTGCTGGCCATCGGCGGCAACGAGCAGACCTCCCGCGAAGCATGGTCGCTTGAGCACATGGGCGATCGCACCAGTCTCGACTTGATCGGCAGGCAAGAGGAATTGGTCAGGGCCATGGTTGCTACAGGCAAACCTGTGATCGTTTTTCTTT
>DASXLU010000121.1:0-16998 GCA_036496065.1 Candidatus Acidiferrum sp. | reverse complement strand
GGCACCGCTGCGCTTCACGTGTTGCGACGCAGCCGCGGAAATCAAGCCGGGCTTCGCCGGGACAGTTGGTTTCTGCGGAGGATTCACAGTTCCAATCCCCAGAAATCCATGTCAGGCGCAATGAGCTCCACACCGTATTCCCAGCCGTCGGGCTGTGGATTGCCCTTCCAAACGATGACAGCGGCATTGCTGGTGTCGGAGGTGAGATTGGTGAGAGCGAGCCGCTTATCGAGCTCCAAATCGTTGGAGAGCACGACCATGCAGCCATAGGGGTTGACGACCCGCGTATGAGCTTCGGCGGTATGGCGCTTGCCAGCCGCATCATCCCACTGCAAACGAATGTGAACACGGGAGTTCATGCGACGGCCGCGACGCTTGTCGGTAAAGCGCGCACCTATTTCGTTAAGTTCGCGAAGCTTCACGGGCATTCTGACCTCACGATGGTCATGCTAAAGTTAGGAAGCAAAAGCGGTCAATGGTACGAATGCGAAGGAGCATGCGAAAGAGTAGCTGTCCGAAAGAACAGGTGAAACGGGAGAATGAAGAATCTCATCGTGAATGCGGACGATTTGGGTTGGACCGAGGGCGTAAACCGCGGCATCGTGGAGACGCACCGAAAGGGTCTGGTCACGAGCACTTCCCTGTTGGCGAATGGTTGCGCGTTCGAATCGGCGGTGACGGCGGCACGAAAAAATCCGGAGTTGGGAATCGGTGTCCATTTGAATTTGAGTGACGGAACGCCGAAGGCCCCAGCTGATAAGGTGCGTGGACTGCTGAATAAAGATGGGCGATTCGAAGGCGGGCCGGAGAACTTGTTGTTGCGAATCGCGAGCCGGAGCTTGCCGCTGGATGAAGTGGAGCGCGAGTGGTCCGCACAGATCCAGACGATTGTGGATGCGGGGATCGAGCCGACGCATCTTGACGGGCACAAGCACGTGCAGATGCTGCCCGGACTTTTCGAAATTGCGCTGAAGCTGGCGAAGAAACATAAAATTCGAGCGATCCGCGTGGCGCACGAAGAGTCCAAGCTGCGGACGGCGCTCTCTTCTGGAGACAACCAGAACACCGGAGTACTGCTGAAACAGGGCGTGCAGGCGCGGGGGCTCAAACTGCTTGCGCACGACGCCAAAGAAATGGCGGAGCGTGTTGGCATAGCAACCGCGGACTACTTTTGCGGCATCGCACAAACTGGCGTGCTGACGCGCGCTGGCGTGGAGAAATTGCTCACCAGCCTGCCGGACGGGACGACAGAGGTGATGTGCCACCCGGGATACGCGGATGAAGACCTGAGGAAATCGGACACCCGGCTGCAGGAGTCGCGCAAGACGGAGCTAACGATTTTGACGGACCCGGGGGTGAGAAAACTTGTCGCCACCCTGGGGATTCGCCTGATAAACTATGGGCTTGTGGCGGAAGCGGCCTGATACGGCCCTCCCTGCACAGACGATATTCAGGTTAAGGGAAGCGTGGCCGACAGCGAACTGATCGGCGCCAGAGCAAGACTCCAAGAAAGGCAGTAAGGCAGTATGCGAAGCGACTCGCCTATCCGCTATTCCATTGTTGTGCCATTCCTCAATGAGCAGGAAAACATTCCTACTCTGTACATGAAGTTGACGGAAGTGATGGACGGAATTGGCGAGCCCTACGAAATGGTATTCGTCGACGACGGCAGCAAAGACAACACATACAAAGTGCTGTCCGAAATTTACGAGCACGACCGGCGCGTGAATGTGGTGCGTCTGCGGCGCAACTTCGGGCAGACTCCCGCATTGAAGGCGGGCTTTGATTTTGCGCGCGGCGAAATTGTGATTTCGATGGATGGCGACCTGCAGCACGATCCGGAAGAGATCCCACTGTTCCTGGAAAAAATCGAAGAAGGCTACGACCTGGTGAGCGGCTGGCGCTTTCAGAGAAAAGATCACTGGCTGATGCGGCAAGTTCCCAGCCGGATCGCCAACTGGCTGATGGCAAAACTATCCGGGATTGATCTGCACGACTTTGGGACTACGTTCAAAGCGTACCGGCGCGAAATCCTGCAAGAAATTCAACTGTATGGGGAACTGCACCGGTTCATTCCGGCGCTTGCGAGTTCGACGGGAGCGCGCATCGCGGAAGTGCCGATATCGAATCCAGAGCGCAAGAGCGGTCAATCGAACTACGGGATCGGACGCAGCATCCGCGTATTTTTCGATCTGATCATCGTGAAATTTCTCTTGGATTATTCCACGCGACCGCTGCAGTTTTTTGGAATGCTGGGACTGCTGGGGAGTGGCGCGGGCACTTTGCTGGGCTCAATTCTGGTGTTCAAGAAGATTTTCATCCACCAGAACATCATGACGGAACATGGGCCACTACTGCTGCTGGCGATTGCATTATTCGTGAGCGGGATTCAGTTTATTTCGATGGGATTACTGGGCGAGATCAGCGCGCGCACTTATTACGAGTCACAAAACAAACCGATTTATGCTTTGCGCGAAGTTAAGAGTCACCGCAAAGAACTGGGTGACTCGGCGGAGTCTCCGCGGCCAAGTGGAAATTCCGAGCGCTAGTCCTGCAAGCTGCGATATTGTCCGCGGTAATAAAGTAAGGGCTGTCCTTCCGCAAGATCCAAACTTTCCACTTCCCCAATAAAAATGGTGTGGTCGCCGGTCTGGTGTTCCGCGACAACTCTGCACGCCAGATTGGCCAGCGAGTCGCCGAGCAGCGGAATGCCGGAGGCGGTCCACTGAAAGCGGACACCCAGGTGCGCTTCCATCGCGGGTTCCTGTTGGGGCTTCGCAAAAAAATCAGAGATATCCCGCTGCCCAGCCCGCAATACATTGACGCCGAACCGGCGCTGGGCCTTGAGGTAACCGAGAAGACGTGCGTTCTGGTCTACGCAAACGAGGACGAGGACAGGATCGAGCGAGACGGAAGTGAAGGAGTTGGCGGTCATCCCGTGAACCAGGCCAGGCGCACGTTCGACGGTGATCACGGTGACACCTGTCGCGAAGCTGCCCATCACGCGCCGAAAAACTTCTGGACTCAAGGAAGAGGTGGCCATAAGCAACTTCTTCGACGATATCACAGCGCCTTGGCGGCGACGAAAAGTCAGAACAAAAAGATAAAGGCGCCAGCCTTGCGACTGGCGCCTGGTTATTGATTGCAGTCAACGGTAGCGTAACCGTTCTAGCGGTGCGGTTTTTCCTTCTCCTCAGGTTTTGGCTTGGATTGAGGAGGAGGCGCCGTCTTGGCGTGCTCAACCTGTTGCTTGTCGTTAAGCACCTGACGCTGCTGTTCGTGCTTTTGCTCCATCTGTTGGAGTTGCTGTTGCTGCTTTTGCTGGGCTTGTTGCTGACGCATCTCATCGGCTTTCTGCTGCGCCAGCCGTTGCTGTTCCTGGTTTTGTTTTTGCTGAAGCTTCTGATATTCGGAATCCTGCTTCTGCTGGAGCTGCTGGATCTGATTCTGGTGCTTCTCTTCCAATTGAGGATTCACCGTGGTGGTGCGAGCGGCAGGCGGCCGGTCATTCGTGTTGTGGGCATTGGGCGGCCGATTCATCTGGTTCGTGTTCGTGTTGTTGTTTTGGACGCCGCCCACATTCGTCTGGTTCTGGGGACGATTATTATTCTGTCCGCCAACGTTGGTCTGGTTCTGAAGTTGATTGTTGGTAGTGCCGGCATTCGTTTGCGGGTGATTATTGTTCTGTCCGCCGACATTAGTCTGGTTCTGGGGTTGATTGTTGTTAGTGCCGAGATTCGTTTGCGGGCGATTATTGTCGGGCTGCACAGCTTGCACGTTGCGATTGCCATTCGGAGGAATGGGAGTCACACGAGTTGCAGTGGGGGCCATGCGAACCGGCGCGATATTGTTGTGCGCGGGCTCCGGTTGGAGCTGATGAGCCTGGGTCATAGTAATCGGTCTGCCCTGATTGGCCTGGATTGCCGCCTGCTGCCTGGCAAAAGCCGGAGGCGGAGGAGGCGGGGTCGACTTCGCTACGACAGGGCGAGTGGCCAAGGCTGCCGGCGGGTGAAAGTTGGTGACCGCGCCAGAACCGAGAACTGCTTGCTTGGGCGGCGCAACCGCAGGAGCGGCGACAGCCACCGGCGCTGAAGCGATTTCACGCGAATTTACCGCTACGAGATTGCGGCCCACAGGTTGAGCCGAAGAGAAATTTTGGCCTGAAGTTGCGGTGACGGCGCCGGGAACGGACTGGTTCACGTACCTAACGTTGTTCACGGTGACGTTTTTGTTGACGACGGTGGTGTTGTAGTAATTGTTGACGACGGTCTGGTTCACCGTGGTGTTGGAGATATTCACGTTGTTGACGTACCTGCGGCTCACGGGATACGAAGGCACAAACACTTCGCGCGGCCCGAGCGGGAACCATCCCACGTTGACGCCAGCGGCAAAGCCTCCGCCGACTCCCACGCCTACCGCGAAGTGCGGCCCACCGACCCACGCAACCAGCGCGGGCGCATAGACAGGACGAACATAAGCAACGGCTACGACGGGTGGCCGGCAAGGTATCCAGCCCCATGCGCCACCGACCGTAACCCAGCGGCCGTAGTGGAATGGCGCGAAGCCCCAAGGTGCGTCGTCAACCCATGTCCAGCCCCACGGCGCGATGTAGGCCCAGTGCCCGTAGCGATAAGGAGCCCAACCTACGACGGTCGTGTGCGGGAACCATACTTCGCCGTATTCCGGAACTGCGCGCCAACCGCCATTGTCGTCGAGATCTTCGTAGCCGATTACGTCTTCCGAGACATAGCGACGCGAAACGGCATGATCTTCGCGAAGATCGCGCTGATCGCACCAGCGATCGAAGTCGTCGTCATCGGGCATACCCTCGACATTAGCGCTCAACGAATCCGTGCCGGTGAAAACACCCTGCTCTCCTGGATGAACGGTGAAGGCCGACCCACCACCGGTGGCTTCGCCTTGGCCATCGCGAACGGTGACCATAGTGGTATCGCCCTCTTCATTGACACTGACGCGATACAGGCCTGGCCGCAGAACAGAAAACGCGATATTCGGCGTATCGATTTCGATCGCTTCATCCTGCTCGAGGCGGCGAACGCGAAGATTGGCGGTGCCTTCGGTGAGACGAATTTGCATCATGCGGTCGCTCAAATTAAGAAAAGAAAATCCGGTGGTGCCGGAGAGGCGAATCGCCGCGGAGCCAATGTGCAGTTCCGCGCGCCCGTCCTGGTCGGTCCACAATTTGTCGCCAGTCGTCATTGGACGATTCACAACGGCGCCAACCCAGTCGTCGGTGCCCGCAGGATTGAAAGAAACTTGACCATGCGTGTAGCTCAGCCGAGCAACGCGCCCCGGTGGATCGTCGTCGTCGGCTTTGACGCGAGGCACAGCCAGTGAACATACAAACAATAAGGAAGCTACCGTCACCCAGTGAAGCGCTCGTATTCTCATATCGACCTCATCTCTCCTGATGCGCGATCGTCGCCCTGCTGTTCTTTCAAAATTCGCTAGTAAGGAAAGTCCCAGAAAACGGCAGGGCAAAAGGTGAACCATCCTCACGCAGACGCAGAGGAGTGCTCAACAGATGGAAATTGGCCAGGAATCCTCCGCTTCTACATATGTAACACAGGAAAGACGAGAGAGTTGTGAGCGGAAACCAGGTATAAACGAATCAGATAGCTGGCAAATTGGACAGGAAAAAAGAGTAGGCCCGCTCAGTTTCGAGCGGGCCCGAGGTTATCGAAATAATGCTGACGTCTTAGTGATGGCCACCACCGCCGTGAGAACCACCACCGCCACCACCATGCGAGCCGCCTCCCCCACCACCGCCGTGAGAGCTGCCGCCGCTGCTGCCGCCGTAGCTTCCGCGCGAGCTGCCACCGCCACCGTAGCTACGTGGTGCGGAATAGCCACCGCCAGAGTAGCCGCGGCTCCCGCCGTAGGATGGTGCCGAGGAGTAGGAGCGAGGCGCCGAGTAACCACGGCTGCCGCCATAAGAAGGAGCGGAAGAATATCCGCGATTGCCGCCGTAGGAGGAACCCGAGGAATTGCCACGGCCACCATACGAAGGCGGAGAGTAGGAGCGGTTGCCGCCCGAATTGCCGTACGACGATCCTGAACGGTTTGAGGTGTAACGCGACGATCCCCCGCCATAGTTACCGCCGTTACCAGCCCAAGGTGGGCGACTCGTCGAGTTAGCGCCGCCGGATGGTCTGGCGCTGCGTATGTTGTTGGTCGGGCGATTGGAATTCGAAGAGCCGAAACCTTGCGGTCCGCGACCCGAGTCCGTCGTGTTCCCCTGCGCGTTCCAAGAACGTCCGCTGTTTCCGGTATTCGGACGAGCCGAGTTGGCTGAATTAATGGAGGCAGAAGAACGCGATCCCATTGTCGATGGCGGCCGGTTCGCAGAAAGCTGCGACTGTCGATTTGCAGGGAATCCTTGCGACGTGTTGCGATTGCCCGAGAAACCTTGTTGTGAGGTGCCATTCGGCCGGTTGGCCGCGCCCGCGCCAAACGAAGAATTATTGCGAGCCGACGTATTGGAAGTGCTCATGCGATTTTGCACAGACGAAGAAGGCCGCGAGATGTTGTTGTGCATGTTGGACGCGCCAAAGTAGCTGGCGCGAGTCGGGCTGGCATTGATGGCGCCGCGAGTTACCTGAGCGCCGCGCAGATTTGCGGCAGTCAGGTGCGCCGCTCCGCGATTGACGGCCTGTCCGCCAGCAAAGCCGTTGCGCGACATGGCACTGACTGCGCCGGGATTGTGAGCGTAACGATAGTTACTAAAATTGTGGAAGTTGTTGGCATACACGCGATTCACATTGTTGAAGTGTGTGTTGTAGACGTTCACATTGTGCCAGTAGCCTGGACCAGCGTGATACCACGGATGGAACGGCTCGCCCCAACCCAGTGGGAACCAGCCGATGCCCGCTCCGATGCCGAAGCCAAGTCCGAATCCAAATCCGAAACCGCCGCCAAGGAAGCCAACAAACGCCGGCGCATAAAAAGCCGAAGCGTAGATCGGACCCGGGCACCATCCCCAGTAACCTCCAAAATTATTCCAGCGGCCGTAGTGAAACGGAGCAAAGCCCCATGGAGCGGTGTCTACCCAAGTCCAGCCCCAAGGCCCGACATAGCTCCAAGAACCGGTGCTGTAGGGAGCCCAATCAGGAGGCACATTGTTGGGTACCCACACCGAGCCGTATTCCGGCTCTTCCTTCCAGGTGCCGTTGTCGTCGAGATCGCTGTAGCCCACCACATCACGGGACACGTGCTTGGCGGAAGCGGAATTGTCTTCCCTCACGTCGCGTTCTTGCGCCCAGCGGTCTAAACCATCAGGTTCGCCTGCTGTGCCGGCGCTGTATTGGACGTTGTTGTCCGTGCCGGTAATGTCGGCGCGCTCGCCAGCATGCAGCGTGTAGGTTTGACCACCGGCGGAGACTTCACCCTGTCCGCGAACTATGGTGACGCTGCTAAAATCGCCGTTTTCGTTCACATCAATTCGGAAAGCGCCAGCTTCGCGGACCGTAAATGCCAGGTTCGGAGTATCGACTTCGTAATTTTCACCCTGACGAATTTCGCGGACGCGGAAATTCAGTTTTCCTTCGGCGAGTCGAATCTGGGTAACGTTCTGATCGAGATTGAGGAAAGAGAGAGCGGTCATATCGCCGAGGTGTATGGCAACTTGACCGGCCTGGAGTTCCGCGCGTGAGTCGCGATCAGTCCAAAGCTTATCGCCGATGGTCATTGGACGATTCTTGGCGGCATTGCCCCATTCACCCGTGCCGCCTGGCTGTAGAGAGACGGAACCTTCCACAAAACTGAGTCGCGCAACTCGCGAGGGAGGATCGTTATTGTCGTCGGCTGCGGTCGGCATAGTAGACGACGGATCATCGTCCGTAGCAACACTCGCTACGTTGCCCTGAGGTTGATTGGCCGAGAGATTGGCAATGTTTTCCTGCGCTTGCGCACGCACGGCGGGTGGGGCCAAGAAGACGAGGCCGACGACGCAAACCAGCAACGCGATAAAGCCAATAATTGTAAATTTAGGCTTCATAAAGTCTCCCCTGAACAGGCCCACGATACGGCGGGGGTCGGGCCGCGGGAATCGGTGGTCAATAGTATGATACAAACCGATGTCCCAATGGGTAGAACCCGAGAGTGGAAAAGAAGTTGCTGGGTGGCTGGCCGCTGTGCCAGTCTGGCATGGTGGGTACTAGGACTAACGGTAACTTGTCCGCAATCTGTCCCTTGGACCAGCACCGATTTCTCCCAAGTTTCCCTAGACTAACTGAGAACAGTTGCGACTTGTGGGCGCCCCTGCGCTCTGGGAGAATCTGATGCCTATGAAGAAATTAGTTTTTGGAATCGCAGTAATCGCGATGATCTGTGTTTTGTCTGCCCAAGCGCAGACATGGAAGCAGGTTGGGCCCCCAGGCGGCACGGTGATTTCGCTGGCCGCGGATCCAAATAACATCAGCAAAATGTTTTTGGGTACCGCGGATGGTCACGTCTTCAGCTCGACTGATGAAGGTGGACACTGGCAGTTGATCAGCCGAATCGGAACGGGCCAGGACGACGTGGTAACGCACATTATCGTCGATCCGCGCGACGGCAAGCGGCTGTATGCCAGCACTTGGGCGCTGTATTCCGGTGGCGGCGGAGTTTATCGCAGCGATGACGCCGGGCATACCTGGAACATCATCGGATTGGCGCATGAAACTGTGCGCGCACTGGCGCAATCTCCTACGAATCCGAAATTGTTGCTCGCCGGCGCGTTGAGCGGCGTATATCGCTCGGAAGATGAAGGCGCAACCTGGACGCGCATTACTCCCGAGAAGCACGACGACTTGAGCAGATTCGATTCAGTTGCGTTCGACCCCAAGGACAACAACACGATTTACGCGGGAACGTATCATCTCCCTTGGAAGACTTCGAACGGCGGCAAGGATTGGTTCCCTGTCGTGAAGGGCATGATTGATGACTCCGACGTGATGAGCATCATCGTGGATCCTGCGAACTCCGACAACGTGCATGCCACCGCATGCTCCGGCATTTATCACAGCGTGAACGGCGGACAGCAGTGGATCAAGTATCAGGGCATCCCCAGCGTTTTCCGCCGCACACAATTGATCCGCATGGATCCTTCGAACCCGAGTATTTTGTACGCGGGTACGACCAGCGGCTTGTGGAAGACCGTTAACGAGAAAGACTTCAAGCGCGTGACGCCAGGCGATTGGATTATCAATGCGCTAGTGATCGATCCGAAGAATCCGCAAAAGCTGATCATCGGAACCGAGCGCGAAGGCGTGCAGATCAGCACCGATGGCGGCGCGACGTTTACCTCCGCAAACAACGGTTTCCAACACCAACACCTTGCCGATGTAGCGATGGACCGCGAACATCCAGAGCGCGCGTTGGTAGTGCTGACGTTTGATAACGATGCGTTCATGGCAACGCGCGATGGCGGCACTTCCTGGACGACGCTTGGCTCCGGACTGAAGCGCACGGAAATGCGTCACGTTTATGCAGCGCCGAGCGGATGGTGGGCGAGCCTGACGAAGGGCGGCTGGATGAAGTACGACGAAACGACCCGCAAGTGGGTAAAGGCGGGGTTGTTCGTTCCAGATCCGGTCACTGCTGCTGCGACGACTACGACCAAGGGGAAGAAAGGCGCCGTAGCTGCAAAGCGTCCCGTTGCGAAACCAGCGGCACCGCAACTTGCAGCCTTCCTCGTGAACGACATGACCTTTGCCGATGACATGTGGTACGCGGCGACGGCGAGCGGCGTTCTGACGTCGAAGGATCACGGAACGACATGGAAATCCGCGAATAAAGATCCGCTGGTCCGCAAGCCTGCACAATCCGTAGAGGTTTCCGGCGATGGCAACCAGGTTTGGGCGCTAGCCGAGCACAACCTGCTCTACTCCAGCGATAAGGGCGAGACGTGGGATGCCAAGGAACTTTCCTTTGCGACTGCGGGCAACCTGAGACTGCATCGCGTGGATGATTCGAACCTGTTCATCACGACGAACATGGGACTGTATGGTTCGCGCGACGCGGGACGTACCTGGAACCGCGCCGAAGTACGCGACCTGTCATTCCAAGCTGTTGCGGGCAACGGAAACGCGCTGGTTGTTTCCACGCAAAAGCACGGGCTGATCGCCTCGTTTGACGGCGGCAAGTCTTGGCAGCATTTGGACGATCAACTGTCGCAGGGCTACTTCCCGGTGATCCGCACGCGGCGAGATGGTTCGCTGGTAGCGGTGTCGGCAACGGAAGGCATGCTCAGCCTGGACCCGAATGCACGTTCCGCAGGCACGACCAGCGGTTCGGGCATGCGCTAGAAAAATTCCCTCAGTTCCCTTCTGCCGGAGAGGCGCCTGTAGCTTGGGCGCCTTTTCCATTTGTGGGAAGTAGCTAGCCGAGTTGGTTGTTGCGGCCGATCTGGTAGCCGATTCCGCGAATGGTGCGAATCAGTGGGCGCTCCGAGCCGGTGTCAATTTTGCGGCGCAGGTAGTTGATGTAGACGTCGACGACGTTGGTGATGGAACCGTTGTGGGCGTGCCAGACTTGCTCGATGATTTCGGCACGCGAGACGGTCCGGCCTAGATTGCGCAAGAGAAATTCGAGCAACGCGTATTCTTTGGGGCTCAAATCAATTGCGCGGCCAGCGCGAGTGACCTGGTGAGAGACACGGTTCACTTCCAAATCGTCGAATCGAAAAACGTCTCTGGCCGGCCGGTTGCGACGACGCATCACTGCGTGCATTCGAGCGATTAGCTCGGCGACGGCGAAGGGCTTCGGCACAAAATCGTCAGCTCCGGCGTTGAGCAGTTGCACGCGCTCATCAACGCTGGTGTCAGCGGCGAGAAAAATGATTGGCTCGTCAGGCCAGCGCCGCTGCGTGGACTTAATGAGCTCTTGGCCGGCCGCAGGAGCGAGCCCGAGGTCGAGCAGTATCATGTCGAATTCCGCCCTTGCGGGAATATCGGCTAACTGCTCGGCCCGGCCAATTAATTGAACGGCGCACTGCTCTTGCTTGAAACGATTCTGAAGAAACTCGGCCATCGCCGCATCGGGCTCAGCCACTAGTAGACGCATCATCGTTCACCGACACCCATTCTGGAAGGGGGGTGAAGATCAGAGAGCATGCGAAGTTCCAAACTTCTAATGAGAATGCTGTGCATTTTGTACGAAATGAATCAGTGCTGCGAATGAGCTTGTTTCGAATTGGAATTCGGCCCAGAGGATGGGTTCGAAGGTGAACTCGGGGGAGAGAGCAGGAAGGGCGCCTTGTCTCCCAAGGCTGGATTCAGGATGACCAGATCGATGCGGCGATTATGACTGCGCCCATCGGCCGTGTCGTTGTCGTCGACAGGATGGAATTCCGCGTAGCCTGCCGCGGAGAGGCGCATAGGTTCCAGCTTGTAGCGATAGATTAGAAGCTTGGCCAGTTCGGTGGCTCGAGCAGTGGACAATTCCCAGTTGGAGGGAAAATGAGCATTGTGAATGGGAATGTTGTCCGTATGGCCTTCAATGCGTAAGGCTTCGTTTCTAGGGCCCAAGACCTCTGCAAGGCGATCAATCGCACCCATGGAAGACGCTCGCATCGTGGCTGAGCCGCTCTCGTAAAAACCCATTTCCCGTAAGCTGACGATGAGTCCTTCTTTACGTAATTTCACGTCCACAACGCGGCTCTGAATCTCGGGAGCCAGAGCTTTTTCGATGGCAGACTCGACGTCTTTTAGCGGCGCGTTGGCGGGAGCCGGAGTGAGGACGCCTTTCATGGGCTGGATGACGCGAGAAAGATCACCAGTGCGCTCGGAGTTTTCGACGGCTTGGACTTGTGTGAATGGAACGGCTTCCGTCTCGCTGAGTGGAATTCTAGTGTTCGAAGTATCGAAGACGCCCAATTCCTGGAAGGCCACCTGAATCGCCAGAGCCAACCGGCCAACTTTTCTTTTGTCGATCTGCGAGGACGAGTACAAGACAACGAAAAATGCAAAAAGCAAAGTAATGAAGTCAGCGTAGCTGACCACCACCACCACCGGTACCGGGAAATCCTTCTGCAGCAGCGGCAACACGGCCGCCAAGGCGTTTGGGCCCCCAGTAGAGGCACCGATCGCAACCACGTCCACCCGTCCCCGGCCAGGAACTCCTCGCTTCGGTGTTGCTTGGGCACTCGCCCCGAGAGCGGTCGCGCGATTGGCGTCAACTATTCCGAGCGTTGTTCTCTTCTTGCACAATGCCCGTACCTTGGGAACCAATTCCTCTCGGATGCGAGCGCGCGTCTGTTCCAGACTGCCCGTGTTGCTCGGCTTGGTCACATAATCGCTGGCACCCAAGGCAAGTGCTTCCAAGGTGAAGGAACCGCCGCGTTCGGTCAGGGTGCTGAACATGATCACGGGCAGTTTCGAATACAGCTTTCGAATCTCCACCACCGTCTCGAGACCTGACATTCCTGGCATCTCGATATCCAACGTCACTAGGTCAGGTCGCAACAAGCCAATCTTGTTCAGACCCGACGTGCCGTCGGCGGCGCTACCAGCCACCTCGATGTCCGCCTCGTTTGAAAGCACCTCCGTCAAGAGGCGCCGGACCACAACCGAATCATCTACGATCAACACTCGAATAGCGGGCATGCGTCACGCGCCTTCCTTAGTTGCTCGTTTCGTCCTCATCGCGCATAAGTTTCTAATAAATTTGTCTTTTCGTATCACTGTCCGCGACCATTCAAACGTTTGTGCACAGCCTCTAGATTCACTAAGCACATACGGTTCCAGCCCAGAACTTTTGTCACTCCTTTCGACGCGCTGCATTTTTTGAATGCGCACCAAATAGCCACTATTTCCTCGGCCTGCTCTTCCATTTAGTGATCTTTTTCCTCCACAGAGCGATATCGATTCTTTCCCTCGGGCCATTTTGATTGTCGTTTTGGTTGATATTTTTCAATTCGGGACAGCGCTTGACCGACCATTCCTGGTGATGCCAACGCGCTTCTGCGGTATCATCCTGGCGTTGCCCATCCCCACTTCTTGCTGTCAGCGACGTTACAGTTCAGCGTAGCGTTTGCAATCACGGAGCGCACCATGCGACCAGTACGGATAGCGGCTCGCATACTTTGTTTGCTGGTTTTGTTTACGGCTCAAAGCGAAGCCCAGTCTGGCAAAAAGTTCACGGTCGGCGGAAAGCTCACGCGCGTGATGGCGATCGGAGGGGAGTCGACTGGCTGGTCGGTTCAGTTTGCGGAAGAAACCACGATTGCTGGACAGACGCTACATTCTAAAGAAGTCTCAGGGCCGACTGACCAGTTTCAGCAGCTCGAGAATAAACAAGTGACTGCTCGCGGTAAGTTGATTCACAAAAAGGGAGTCGAGACAGGCGACAGACTCATTCTCAACGTAACGTCTATTAAGGAAAGTTCCTCGAAGTAGCAGTCTTACGCCTACAAGAAAAGCAGGAATCAACCCGGCTGCGTAATAGCGCAGTCAAAATGAAGCGAGGAGACGTCTCAGAACAGCCCAGGTGTATCAAAAGGCAGGCCCACGTAGTTTTCCGCGAGCGACGCGGATGCTGCCCGCGAACTGGTGACGTAGTCCAACTCCGCCAGATGAATGCGATGCGAAAATCCGTCTTCGTCGGGAAAGCGATGCAGCATCGAAGTCATCCACCACGAAAATCTTTGCCCTCGCCAAATACGTTTCAGGCACCGCTCCGTATAATGCGCTAACCCGCTTCGATCACGTTGACGGTAGAAATCCACCAACGCGCGGGTCAACACACGCACGTCTGCAACGGCTAAATTCAGCCCCTTGGCTCCCGTCGGGGGAACGATATGCGCGGCGTCGCCCAGCAAAAACAATTTTCCGTATTGCATTGGATCCGCCACAAAACTCCTCATTGGCGTGATGCCCTTGGATGTAATCGGTCCCTCGCGTAACATAAATCCATCTCGCGTGGCCATGCGCGTGTTTAATTCTTCCCAAATCCGATCGTCAGACCAATCCATCAGGTCTTCCTCCGGATCGCACTGTAGATACAGCCTGGAAATCTCGGGGGAACGCATACTCATCAGGGCAAATCCACGTTCGTGGTAGGTGTAGATCAACTCTTCCGAAGCGGGCGGCACGCGCGCCAGAATCCCAAGCCACGCAAACGGATATTGTTTTTCGTGGAATTGCAGCTTGCCTTCCGGCACTGACGGCCGGCAGATGCCGTGAAAGCCATCGCAACCTGCTATGAAGTCGCAATCGATGATATTTTGTGCGTCGTCCTGTAAATAACAAATTTTCGGCTGCGCATCGATATCCTGAAGGCACATCGCTTCGGCTTCGAAAAAAATCGGCGCGCCATTCGCGATTCGCGCTTCAATCAGGTCCTTGATTACTTCCTGCTGCGCATAAACCGTAATCGACTTGCCCACCAATTCCTGAAAACTGATGCGATGTCCTTCGCCGGCAAATCGCAATTCAATACCGTGGTGCTCCAGTCCTTCTTGCTGGAGGCGTACGCCGACTCCCGCCTGCTTTAACATGTCCACAGTTCCCTGTTCCAGGACTCCGGCACGCACACGCCCCTCTACGTAATCCCGCGTGTGGCTCTCCAGAACCACCGTGTCAATGCGCTGTTGTTGCAACAAATGCGCCAGCATCAGTCCTGCAGGACCTGCGCCAATAATTCCTACTTGTGTTCGAATCGTCGCCATGAGCCTTACAGTTTCTCCAGGAAATTAAGCAAATTTCTCGATGACCTCCTTTGGAATTGGATGACTTTTCGCTTTTGACGGTTCGCCTGGTGGGCGGACGGTCCAAACTCGCTTCTCGAATCCTTCCACAGCTAATGTTTCCCCGCGAAACAGTTTATGCTCCACAGAAAAACTGGATGTCCCCCAGCGCACTACCGAAGATTCCACAGTGACGATATCCCCAAACGTCGAAGGCACGAAGAAGTTGGCGCTGGTCTGCACCATAGGAATGCCCGCTATGCTGAATCGCTTTAGCATTTCCGCTTTAGGATAGCCAAGCGCCTGATGAAAGAGCGCGTTCGTGCATGCATCGAAATATTCGAAGTATCTCGGATAGAACACGATTCCGAACGGGTCGCAATCGCCCCATTCAATCTGAATCTCTTTTTTGTGAGTCAGCATAGTCTCTGATTTGGCCAACCTGGCAAACTGGCAAGGCAAAGTCTATCTTAGACTATCGCCAGCCTCCATCCGATTTGGTTTTCCGGTATAGCTTTACGATAGACTACGAATGAGGCCCTTACCCATCTCATGACGACCGCGTTCATTTGTGATGCAATTCGCACGCCTATAGGACGTTACGGTGGCGCGCTAGCCAGCGTTCGCGCGGATGACCTCGGCGCCATCCCCATCAAAGCCCTTATCGAGCGCAATCCTAGTGTGGATTGGAGCGCTCTAGATGACGTCGTCTACGGCTGCGCGAATCAAGCGGGCGAAGACAATCGCAATGTGGGCCGTATGTCCCTGCTGCTTGCCGGCTTGGCCAAGGAAATTCCCGGTGTAACCGTGAATCGCCTTTGTGGCTCGAGCATGGAGGCGGTCTCCATCGCAGCGCGAGCCATAAAGAGCGGCGAGGTCGACTTGATGATTGCAGGGGGTGTCGAGAGTATGTCGCGCGCTCCATTTGTGGTGGCGAAAGCGGACTCCGCATTTTCTCGCAATATAAAGCTCGAAGACACGACGATCGGATGGCGTTTCGTCAATCCTTTGATGAAAGCGAAATACGGAACGGATTCCATGCCGGAAACGGGCGAAATTGTTGCCGAGGAATATCACGTCTCGCGCGCCGATCAGGACGCCTTTGCATTGCGCAGCCAACAGCGTGCGGCAGCGGCGATCGCTGCCGGCCGACTTGCCGATGAAATTGTCCCAGTGGCTATTCCGCAAAAAAAAGGCGCGCCTCTTCTCGTTAAGGTTGATGAGCATCCGCGGCCAGAGACCACGCTCGAAGCACTCGCAAAACTCAAGGGCGTCGTGAAACCTGACGGCTCGGTTACGGCGGGCAATGCGTCGGGAGTAAACGATGGAGCCTGCGCACTGCTTCTTGCGTCCGAGGCTGCAGTGAAACGCCACGGACTAACGCCTCGGGCACAGGTGATCGCATCGGCCGTCGCCGGTGTTGCACCGCGTATCATGGGCATGGGTCCCGCTCCGGCCACGAAGAAGCTCTTGGCGAAAGTGAATCTTCCGATCTCGCAGATGGATGTGATCGAACTTAACGAAGCGTTTGCTTCGCAAAGCCTCGCGGTCTTGCGCGAGTTGGGCGTCGCGGACGACGCGTCCCACGTGAATCCCAACGGCGGCGCGATCGCTCTTGGCCATCCCCTTGGTGCCAGTGGTGCGCGCCTGGTGACTACGGCAACGTACCAGCTCCAGCGCGGCAAAGGGCGCTACGCGTTGTGCACCATGTGTATTGGTGTCGGCCAGGGGATCTCGCTGCTTCTCGAACGCGTCTAATCTCTGGAGTCACGATGAAGAAGTTGGTGGGATATCGAAAGCCCGACCCTGGTACGCACCCCGATTACCTTCATCCGCCGTATGCGTCCTCCGCGAAACGCGCGCCGACGAAGCCTCTGATTCATCTTCCGCTTACCCTGTCAGAAATTACTGGACCCGAATTCCCCAAGTCTCTCATCGCGCCGAATGCATTCGATCTCACGCGCCAGCACCGCGAAGATCCACTAGGTGAACGCATCGTGGTAAGCGGGCGTGTGGAAGACGAAGATGGGCGGCCGGTGCAGCATTCGCTGGTCGAAATCTGGCAGGCTAACTCTGCAGGCCGCTACTTCCACAAGAATGATCAACACGAAGCGCCGCTTGATCCCAATTTCACCGGAGTTGGACATGCGTTTACCGACGAGCAGGGACAATATCAGTTCATCACCATACGTCCTGGTGCGTATCCGTGGAAAAATCATCTGAATGCATGGCGGCCCGCGCACATCCATTTTTCTGTATTCGGAGAAGCCTTCGCGACTCGTCTCATCACCCAAATGTATTTTCCGGGGGAT
>DASXLU010000120.1:0-4009 GCA_036496065.1 Candidatus Acidiferrum sp. | reverse complement strand
CATATGTTTTTCAACATCTTGCAAGGCAATTACTGATATGGGGATACGAAAATACGGACTTTCCTGTATTGAAAATATGAAAAGCGGTATGGTTTGGCGAAAGATTTAGGGTATCGCACTTTCGGTAAGCGAATTTCTGGATGCCGCCAACCAAAACTTTAAATGAAAACAGTTCAAGACATCGACTGGGTCGACTAGCAATAAGGAAAAACTAGAAGGAAAATGACACGCCACCACGGACCGAACGGGCGGCCTGCACTAGATACACAGTCTGTCCATCCTGGCCCAAGACCGGAACATATCCCTGCGCCAAGAGATTGCGCACGTCGATGATCGCTTCCATATGACCGCCCAAGCTGGGGATTGGCTGGCGGATAAAAATATTCAGGAAAGGATCGGATTGTCCGGGCGAAGCGTTGAACATGTCGACTGGCGTGAGAGCAGGGCCGTTTACCCAGCGGTACGACGCGATCCAGCGAGTGTGGGTATGCGGCATCGTTCCGCTCAACTTTGCGGCGAGGGCGTGGCGACGCTCTGTCGTGAGAGATTGCTGTGCCTGCTGCAAAGACACGCCGGGCTTAGAGAGATCGAGCACGCCGCCGAAAGCGTAATCGAGCGTCGCGGTGAGGTCGTCGGCAAACTTTCGCTGTAACACAAAACGGAGACCGTTTGTGTCGAGGGTCTTGCCGGCATAGGTGAAGGTGCCGGAAGAAACGTCGGGTAAGAGGAATCCGCCTGCGGCGGTCACTTCCCCAGTGCCAAGCAGAGCAGGATCGACCACACGGTCGGAGAAGCCGGCAAGTTGAAGATTGGTCTTCCCCACCCGCCGCGACAAACTCACTTCGTGGTGATGAGCGCTCTCCATTTTGGGAGCAAAACCAAGCAAGCTGACTCGCGGATTCGATTCGCTCAAATCCGCGGGAGCGGAATCAAATCCCTTCTCAGCGCGTGGGTCCGGGCGGGAGGTGGCGTAATCGTATTCGAGAACCGTGCTCGGGGAAAGGTGAAGATCCGCTGAACCGTAGGGACGAACAGCGGTTGCCTGGCCCAGGAATTGTACAGTCTGAACTTCGCTTCCGAACTTTAACTCCAAAACGTCGCTAACCGTGACATCGTCAGCCGCCGAAAGGGCGAGTGACTGTAGCGCCGCATTATGCAGATAGGGATCGGAAGGCGAGAAACGGCGTACGGTCAAGCCGAATGTGGGAGAAGAACCGTCCGGCAAGCGATGGGAATACGTGGTGCGTAGCACACCCCCCGGAATACTGCTCCCGTAGCCTACGTCGCCGCTGAAGGAAAGACGTCCGTCGGCAAAAATAGAGCGCTCCAGAGTGAAGCCGGTGCTCATGTCCGACCCGGTACCGTAGCCGCCAGCGGCGGACCCAGCGAGGAAGGAAAGAGTTCCGCTTAGCTCGTGAGCCTGCTTCTCCGCAGGCAACGTGGGATCGTCAAAGACACGTAGGATCGGCCGGTTCGCAACCGAACGCAGAGTCCACTTCCAGTCGTCCTCGTCCGGAAGAGGTCGGACGGGACCAAGTTGCATTACGCCCAGCAGCGTACTCAGGGTGATGTTCACATTGAGTCTGGCGCCGGGGTGAAGGCCGACTTTTTCGCGCAACGCGGGCAAGAAGGAAGGTGCGGTGACTTTGAGGGTATAGAAGCCCGGCAATAAACCGCTGGCCGTGTAGAATCCGGCTGCGTCGGTGAATACGGTTAAGGTGCGATTGGCAGCGCCGAGAATCTGCACGACCGCGCCCATTTGGGGCGCGCCGGTGTTATTGCGGACATATCCGGAGATCGCTCCCGGCTGCTCAACAGCCCAGAGAGGAAGCGCCAGCCCTAATAGAACTGCCCAAATTCCAAGGTTACGCAGTCTCATTCCGCCTCACCCCCTGGGAGGGAATCGCAGGGAGTTGTTCGTTACTCGACGGCAAACAACGCCGACGGATTCACCGTTTGTTTCGAGATATTGTCGTTTACCTTGATTACGATTTTGTACGTACCGGGCTGCAAGTTCGCAGCTACGATGGATTTCTGCAGCGTCACCTGCTCGCCGATGTTGCCCATCGTATCGGTGGTTTCCGTCTTTTGAATCACCTGCTTGTTGGTTGCAAGATTCGTGATGTCGTATTCAAAAGTCGCAGACGGCTTGTGCGTCTTCTCGTCCACCCCGAGATTATAGACCTGCATCCAGAAATTTAGCTTGGGATCTTTGCCCCTCTTGAAAAGGGCCGGCTTGCCGTCGGCCGGGGCCACGCGGGGCCGGACCTTGGTGGTGCCAATTACGAAGTTGCCAGTGCCGATGTCCTTGGTAGGAACGGGTTCCATTACATCGGCAATAACCAGACTGGAAGTGGAGAGCTTATCGTCAGAGAATTCTGGAACTTTGATGCTGCGGCTCCAAACTCCCTTGCGGTCCCCATTCACGTCTTTCACCGCGACATAGAGTTTGTACAGGCCCGGGCGCAAGGGAACGGTCTTGGGGTAAACGGAGGCGTTCTCCGCCGCACGGGGCAGGAGCTCTGCGGGAACGTCCACTTGTACGGTGTCTTCGAAGGTCTGGACAACTTTCCCGGTCAGCGTGGTTAAGCGGGCGAAGATATTGACGGTCCCGCGCTGAATGCCGTCCTTATTCACGAATGTAATGTCGCGATTCTTCAACTGGATCGCGATGGGCACCAGCACGGTGTCGCTGGTGACCTTCACGAAGTCGGTGCGCACATCGAAGGGCATGGGATTGAGGATTACCTTCGAGTTCACTTCCTCTTCGAGATCCGCAAACTTCACTTTCGGAGCGGCCTGCAACTTGGCGAACTGCTCCAGTCGATCGAACTCCTTGGTCTGGAGCGTGCTGCTTTGTGGTCCGAGCCCGAGGCGTTCCAATCCACCCCCTTGGAAGCGCTGCGCCTTATTCGCCATGCCCATCTGTTCGTAAAGGGTCAAGCCCGCGTTGGGCGTCATCAGCAGCGCGTCCTTTTCGGAGCGATCCATGGTCATGTGGTATTCGCCGCACATGCAAGTGTCGACGAATTCGATGATGACTTCCTGGCCGATGCCCTCGATATAGCGATAGCGCCAGTCTTCAAACGGGAAAGTCGAGGTCTCTCCGCCACCCTCTTCCATGGGCCGCTCGTAGGATCCGCCTGAAGGATGGGAGTCGATTTCATCGGGCTTGCCGAAGACGATGTACATGCGTCCGCGATCGGTTTTCCACCCCGGGACGCCTGCCGCGAAGTGCTCGTTGGCGTAGGCAATGCGCTGGTAATGCTCTTCCTTGTACTCGTTCTCTTCGGTGTCGGGAGTGGGATCGCGGCGCTGCCAGAAAGCTTCGATAAAGTTGTCGCGTTCCTCGTCGTTCGAAAGCTGCCGGAAAGCTGCGCGTTCCTCGTCGGTGATAATCCAGACTACGTCCTCGTCCAGCCATTTCTTGTACGGCTTGCTTAATTCCTGTTTGAGGGCACGCTGGTTTTTCTTCTTCTGTTTCTCGGTGTTAGGACGCGTCAGGGGATCTACCGCATCGGGCGCGGGCTTCGCCTGCGCGGGCTCAGTCTGCGCGGCGGAGGGCGCGGGAGCGGCGCTGGCTGGCTTATCAGCTGCCTGGTTTGGCTGGTCTTGGGCAGCCACCCCAACGACCATCAGACCCGCACATAAGAACAGAATTCGGAGGACAGCCTGATAAGACACTACCCGGAACATGAGAGGAACTCCTGCCAGACTACTATCCGCCTATTTTAGGCCGGTTCGTCGTGTTAAAGCAAGGTTAAGTCGTGCCCGGTGAATCAATTGAACTAATTTACAGCCTTGTTATTGAGAGGCTGGGAGAGTCCCTGGAGTTGCCCGGGGCCAAACCAAATCTGTGACTGCCAAATTCGCCGGGGGCAGGGCTATAATTGAGGCGTTCCGGGGACAGTCCCTGTCACTTCCCACGTGTAACGGGTCTCGGGCACTTCTCTATCTTCCTGCACGGGAACTTTTTCGGCGCCAGGATCGTAACAGGTAGTGTGTCCAT
>DASXLU010000119.1:0-3336 GCA_036496065.1 Candidatus Acidiferrum sp. | reverse complement strand
GAGACCAATTTCCAAGCCAAACAACATGGCAAAGAAAATCCAATAAGTGAGCGAGCGATTGCGAATGCCGACCATACCGAGCACCAACAGGCCGAACCAGCGCAGAGAAATCGCCAGGTAATGACTGGAGGGAGTTAGTTGTAAGACTGCGCCCAGGGCGAATACCAGGAGTCCCGCGAAGATGAGAACTGGCCAAACCTTCGTCGACTCTCTACGCAAAGAACGGTCCTCGGGTGCAGCAGGGTATTGGCAACGGGACATCATAGCGTGCGCGCGCGGTAAGCCGCTGAAGATTCTTCGCCGCACGGCGCGCGTTCCTTAGCGGGCCCCCGCCCTACGAAACGGGTCCAAAACTCACCGAAATTGTGGGGTGGGAGCCGCCCCTATATCGTTTCGGCCTTGTGGTAAGCTTTTCCTAAGGCAAGAAACTCTGCGGATGTCGCGCTTCTGCATAACCGGAATGATGCGCTAGAATAAAGACAGCCGCACAGCCACGCAACAAAGCCGAGGTAGCTCAGTGGTAGAGCAGCCGATTCGTAATCGGCAGGTCGAGAGTTCAACTCTCTCCCTCGGCTCCAGCTTTCCTGCAAATTTTCCCCTTACAGAATGTTTCCTTGCGTTGACGCGAATGCCTGCGGATGATTGCAGGCTGGCAAGCATGGGTTGACAGGAAAGCGGGTGCAGATGGTTTTGCGATCAAATTCATCGGGCAGTCGATCCGCAAGGTGGTATCTCTGCATCGCGCTCATGGTCAGCTTGGAATGTTGCTTGCCGGTCGCACAACTGAAAGCACAGACGGCAGAGGCTCTTTCAGGATTGAAGCGCGTGGCCTTGGACTGGCCGGCGACGGAAAGAAATTCCGCGGACTTGCGCGATCGCGTGGTGCGAAAGCTGAAAGCCAATAAAAGCGTAGAGATCGTGGCACAGGCGGTGCAGGCGGACGCCGTTCTTCACGGAACAGCCACGATCTGGGTGTCGGGATACGCAGCGTCCAGTCCGCGATCGAAAAATGCCCAACGGGCCATGTACAAAGGATTTGCCTCAATGGAGGCGACCGGAAAAGACGGAAAGGTTCTCTGGTCGTACTTGGCCACGCCGCGGCCGGTGGGATGGAAAATTATCACGGACGATCTGGCGGACCAATTGGTGCATGAATTCCTGGACGCATTGGCAGGCAAGGGAATTGGAGAGAGCGTTTCCACTGCGAGCTACTCAGCTGCAAAGAGTGGTGCCAAGGCAATCGTAGCTTTACGCGGAGCTGGCTCCACTTTTTCTGCTCCAATCAATCAGAAGTGGTTTGAAAGCTTCACGCGCATGCGGCCGGACACTCAGATTGAATACGCGCCGGTTGGCTCAAGTGAAGGCGTCCATAGAATACTGGCGGGCCAGGTGGACTTTGGTGCAACGGACATGCCTCTCTCCAAAAACGAACTGAGCCAGGCGAAGGGGCATCTGCTGCAGATTGCCACGACGGTCGGAGCCGTTGTCCCGGTCTATAACGTGCCCGGCGCTGCCGAAGGATTGAATTTCACGCCGGAAGTGCTGGCCGGAATATTTCTCGGGAAGATCCAGCGATGGAATGCGCCCGAGATCCGCGCCATCAACAAACATGCGCAATTACCGGATGAAGCAATCGAAGTGATTCACCGGTCGGATGGAAGCGGCACGACATTTGTCTGGACGGATTATCTTTCCAAGGCGAGCGCCGAGTGGAGGGCGGGCCCGGGAGCGGGCATAACCGTGAAGTGGCCGGTGGGCCGAGGGGCGGAGCATAACGATGGTGTTGCGCTGGCGGTACGCGCGACATTCGATTCCATCGGTTACGTGGAGTTTCTGTATGCGCTGCAATATAAATTGAATTTTGCCGCCGTGCGCAACGCTTCGGGAGATTTCGTGAAGGCGGATCTGGACAGCGTGACCGCTGCGGCCAAAATCGCTGCGGTCCCGGAGCATGACGACTTCGGCGTTTCGATTACGAATGCTGGTGGCGCGCATGTCTATCCGATTGCGTCATTGACATGGTTGCTGGTGCCAGAGGAAGACCGCGATGCAGCGAAAACAGCGGCGTTGCGCGACCTGTTGCGCTGGATTCTCACCAGCGGGCAGAAGCAATGCGAGGGGCTGGGCTATGCGCCACTGCCCAAAGAATTCGCAAATCGCGAACTTCAAGCACTGTCAGCTCTGCACTAGACCCGTTCGCAGTATTGCCCAAAAACAAGACAGACTATTTCGCGAAGTGGTAGGTGAAGCTGAAGGTTATGTAGGACTTCAGGGGGACGCCGACTATACGCTCGACTGGCTTGGGGAAGGTGGGGTCGGTGGGGAAGGCGAAGACCTCCGTGGTTTGGCCGGTGTAGCCGTCAGCGATGAGGAATTCGGTGGAGAGAATGACGCGGCCGTCGTGGAAAGGGCGCAACACCGCGCCGCGAAATTCCGGCACGGCGACGCCGACGAATCCATCGCCCAACGGCTTGGCGCGGACATATTCGAATTCAGCGCGGGCTTTAAGCTGGAAGGGAAGCCGGTTCGCGGTGACGACCGTGTCCCAGATGAATCGCGGAGCTTCCGGCACGGGGGCACCGCTCAGTCGTTCGCGCGCGTCGGCCTGCGAATAAGAGACAAACAGCGAGCCTTGCGAGAACGTGTGCTGCGCCGAAAGCGTCAGAGAACGGTTCAACGACGGTCCTACGTCTTCCTGCAGGCCCGTGTCTGGATCGATTTTGGCAAGTTCCTGCGAATTCGTGACGTGCTTCAGGGTCAGCCGCAACTCCGTTTTCGCTACGGTTTTATCCATCACCATTTGGTACGCGCGCGACGGCGAGAGCAGCGTTGCCATGCCTGTGCCGTTGCCGATGCGCGGGTCTTCGGTATGGAAGGCTTCACCGTAGCTGAAAGCCAGCGTAGGAAGAAAAGTCCCTGGCGACGGGAGAATCGTCATCGTGGCTTTGGGTAGCGTGAGTCCAGCAAGCCTGTCGAAGGAATTGGCAGCGTTCAATCGATCAACGTTGTCCATCCACACTTCTTCGCGGCGCACACCCGCATCGAAGCGAAGATATTCGCCGAGCGAAGCATCGACGGCGGCGTAGGGTTCGACAAACGAAAGTGTCAGATCATTGCTAGTCAGCAGATGAAACGCGTCCTGCGGATCGGCACCGCGCAAATCGAGGCCGCGTGGCGCGTCGCGCCGCAAGTCCATGCCTCCAAGTATCGAAAGCCACGGCAAGACGCGCTGTGTATAGAGAGGGCCGCCACCTACGACAGTGCGCGACTCGCTTTGCTGGATAAGTCCGCCGATGTAGGGCTGCTGGGTGTAGTCGGGGCTGAAGTTCGAACGCA